>CAYPRI010000039.1:4257-15129 GCA_964413085.1 uncultured Dehalococcoidales bacterium | reverse complement strand
CTCAGCAAAATTTCCAGCCTGTTCTTTATCTTTTTTATATCGCAATCGTACGGCTGATCGGTAAAGTCACCATACTCGATGTAGGAGCGTCTGACAAACTGTTCCAGATTGGTCGCCGAATCAAAGAAGTGGTCGATTAGGCTGGACCGCGGATAACTATCATAAACCAGATGGCTTATAGCGTCCTTATCTTTTACCCGTATCAGGTCGTGTATACTCGGTACATGGTCGCCGCTTCCTGTTTGTTGTTCAACAGACGGTTCAGTTAGGACCTTATGATATGCTTCCGGCCTCCTGGCTAGAGTACTGAATATATTATAGTCGTGACTTCTGACATCCCATTCGAAAATCGAGCCGCCTTCGCCAGGGCTGATGTAAAGCGAGAATTTTTCGCCATCGATCAGCAGTTCCTCGCAACCGTCATCATCAAAATCAAACTTTTGCCAGCCAAGTTTTTTCTGGTTTGAGGACGAGCCTTTCCCTGATTGAAGCTGCTTTCGAGTTGATTTGCCAGCTTTGCCTTCCGCCTTTATCAGATATCTATAGGTAGAAGCTCTGATGTCGGCCAGATAAATCCCGCCGAAAACACCATGCCAGTACGGGCAATTGCACTGCGCCTGCCACAGCTCATTCAGCCCAGCGTCCCTTTTCCCTGCTGCGTGTGCATCATAAACTTTCCCGTGAACGCGCAGCATCTTCTTATACATCCGGTTTATCTCAGGATATTTAACCAGAAAATTACGCCACAGGCCGCTGTACATGAACTGGATTATATCCTGGCGGCCTTCTGCTTCAAGCTGACGCTTAAGACTGGTATATTCCCAGGACTTATCGGCCGGCAACGACCATTCCATCATCTCCTCATAAGACGCGCAGGGCAGATATATGCGGCCTACGGGCGGGAACCGTCGCACATATTCACCCAGTTGAATGGTATTAATCCATGTTTGATTATCTTTGAGAGAAGTAAAAAATCTATCCATCCATCCCTTTTGCCAGCAATGCTCGTAAGTGCCGGGCCAAACGCCGAACTTCTCGCCGTCATCACCCAGTATGGCTATCCTATCTTGCTCGTCCGAAGCCTCACTATTTAGATATCCTATTACCTGTTCCACGTCGTGCCATGGAATGGAATAACGAAGCTGCTTACTGATGGGAAATACTTTGATCGCCAGGCCCTGTTCCTCGGTCAGATAGCAACCAAATAGTTCTTTATCTCCAACACCCAGAGATTTGAACGCGTTGTCATCCACAAGAGTCCAATCCACTCCTGCTTCTGCCAGAATTTTAGCCAGATGCGGCTCCCAGACCCTCTCTGCGAGCCATAATCCACTCGGTCTGGCACCGAATCGTCGCTTAACAAAGTTGACCATTTTAGCAATTTGCCCCAATTTGTCAGTGTCCGGGATAGTCGGCAATATAGGCTCGTAATAGGCGCCGCCGATAATTTCCACCTGCTTGCTGTCAACCAGTCCGGCAAGCCGTACAAAAAACTCAGGATGGTTCTGCTCCAGCCAATCTATAAGGCAGCCGCTGTAATGCAAGGAAAGACGTACATACGGATGTGCTTCCAGCGCTTCTACCATTGGCAGATAGGCTTGCTGGTAAGCCTGCTCGAACACCCAAGGGAAGTTACCTAACGGCTGATGATTATGGATGGCCAGTCCCAGATATATCTTCTTCAAAGGAATCGTCCGCTTAATCAGTCGTTATCTCACCTTTTCCTTGGGAATTCTGATAACAACTTTATCACCTATCTTCTCTATGTCTCCGGGTGAGATTGAAACCTTTTTCCTGAAGCCGGATTTCACTAGAATGTAACGTATAGAGGACCTACTGATGTCGATTTCCATGTCGGTTATCTTCCCCACTACCTTGGCATTAGCGTCAATAACTTCTTTGCCGAATAACTTTTTAGCTTTCATATTTCACTCACCCCCTCATATGCACATATATCAGTCTATGTATAATTTATCCGTGATTTGGTCGAATATGTATCTGGCAGCCACCACTTTGTAATAGTATTCCTTTTTTATTTCGGACTTGGTATTGCTCAAAGATATCGCCTTATAAGCATTCAGTAAAACTTCGCGCTGCATATTTAACCCACGGTACACCATGTTTACGTCCCACATAGGTTTCTTACTGGCCCACCAGAACTGGTCGCTATGAAGCGCCTCATCCAGTGTCGTCCTTGAGATATTGGCAAACTGCGTGGTATTACCATTATCCGCTACCTCAACCGCCTTGTGAGCGACATCCATGGTAATTGACAGATGTTCCCATTGCTTTTGATGCACCGGATTATTCTTATCGTCCCATAAGGGATAATAATTCTGCATCCTGATATCGTCGGCAGACGTGCTCCAGGATGACGGCCTAGGCTCGACACGTTCACTCCTGGGGAAAATATCCAGCAGTTCGCTGATAGTGACTATGCTTATTTGCCTGTCCGTTTTGTCTTTTTCGAACTCGAATAGTCTGCGATGCTGTTCAGCCAGAGGTTTCTGCTGATGCATCGTTTTGTCAGCCTCTGCCATTGGTTCGAGTGTTTCAAAAATCTGCGCCAGAAATAGTTGATCCCAATGTTGAATGTGGTGCCCGAAGGTCTCCGCATCCATTGCAGTTATCACATAAATGTCGCCCTGTGGATTGTATAATCGCTTCAAGTGTTCGATAAAGCCGGGGCCGTCGATATTGCGGAAGCTGATTTTATTGCTAAGTATATCATCACGGAAAAATACGGCCAGTTTATCATGCCCGCTACTTATTTCATGAATAACGTTCATGGGCCAGGCTACCGGACAGGCGACTCCGCTCAGAATAATCCACTCATGGCGTGATTCAATTACGGGGTCGACAATGTCCTTTGAATAGCACATCTCCGGAGGAAAGACACCTCGGGGTCTATATACGTCACCCAGCAGACTGCGATTTGTCTGATAATTTAGCCTTATCTGCCTTTCCATCTCCTCAGTGGGTATAAGGGGCAGTATCGGATGATATTTACCGGAACCTGTAAACTCTATTCTCCCCTCGGCAGCCAGGCTACGCAGTTTGTCCAGCACATCCGGATAACCGCACTGTCCCAGCATCTCGGTAAGGACGCCGTTGATATTCACCGTGACCCGGGCGTTCGGAAATTCTTCAAAGACATCAACCAGAGGACGATAAGACTCGTTGCTGATCCTCATCAACATACTGTTTGTTTGGGTCGGGGGTTGGTAGAAATGCAATAGAGGCGCCCAATAAATCATGCTCTCACTCCTCTTCCAGGTCTGTAATTAAAAACATAAGCTGCGACTCCAATAATTCCTGCGTTGCTGCCAAGGCGAGCCCGGACTATCCGTACGGTTCTGGCTGGCAAACGGAACGCCCTCTCCTTAATAACTTGCTTCGCCGGCTTAAGTAGCATATTCCCCATCTTAGATAAGCCGCCGCCGATAACAATTAACTCAGGATTAAAAATATTTACCAGGTTGGCCAGTCCGATGCCCAAATAATTAGCCGCTTTAGCCACTATTTCGCAAGCTAAACGGTCGCCTTTCCGGGCGGCATTGGCTACTACTTCAGCTGTTATACTATCGGCTCTACCGTCTACCAGTTCGGCAATAGAGCTCGATTCACCCTTTTCCATTCGTGTCACAGCTTCTCTGGTTATCGCCCAGCCTGCCGCCAGTGCTTCGAGACAACCGAAATTGCCGCAATGGCATTGTGGCCCGTTGGGCTCCAGTGTCATGTGCCCCCATTCGCCGGCGCAGCCGCTCGCTCCCGAGTAAAGTTCGCCATTTATAATTATGCCACCACCGATGCCAGTGCTGACTGTAATGTAAAGCATATTGCTGCGCCCTTGTCCTGCGCCAAAACAATATTCACCCAAAGCAGCAGCACTGGCATCGTTTATAAGAAAAGTGTTCAATCCCGACCTGGCAGCCACAATTTCTTTTATGGGGACGTTGCGCCAACCGGGCAAATTGGGCGAAGTAGTTACGGTTCCCCTCGTGATATCCAGAACGCCGGCCACCCCTATACCTATACCTGCTGGTGCCATACCTTTTGACTTCACCTGCACAATAGAATCGCTTACAGCCGACACAAGTCTCTTTATTACTTCCCGCGCACCTTCTTCAGCTCGTGTTAAATAGAATCTTCGCGATACTATTTTGCTGTCCGGAAGTACCGCAGCCACAATCGTCTTAGTGCCGCCGAAATCAACAGCTATTACGGGCTGCAGCTTATCCGCTGTCACGTCTCGATAACTCCAGAACTTTACGATAAAGAGCTTCGTATTTCCGAGCTGAAGCCTGCCAGGAAAAGTCCAGGGTCATTATACGTTGTACAACTTTAGACCATGCTTTATTCCGATAGCTATCAAGTGCTCTTTGGATGGCAGCCAACATGGCCTCCGGACTATATTCCTTGAACACAAAACCGCTGCCCTGGCTCAGGTCTGAGGTCAAGTCCTGCACCGTGTCCACCAGGCCACCGGTACTGCGAACTATGGGTACGGTGCCGTATCTCATGGCAATAAGTTGTCCCAGCCCGCACGGTTCAAAGCGTGACGGCATCAAGAACATATCTGAACCCGCGTAAACAAGATGGCTCATCTTCTCGTCAAACTCGATAAATGTTGCCAACTGTCCCGAATATCTTCTGGCCGCCTGCTTTAACAAATTGTGGTATTCTTCCCTGCCCTGCCCTAATATAATTAATCGGCACTTCGGTTTTTGGAACAGACTGTCCAGACCAGCGTCAAGTATATCCAGACCCTTCTGCTCATCCAGCCTCGAGACCATGCCGATAAGCGGTATTTCGTTATCTTCAACAAATTGAGCCTCTTTCTGTAACTCAATTTTGTTTTTTATCTTTTTATCTATAGAGGAAACGCTGTACTGGCTGGCGATGAAATCGTCGGCAGCCGGATTGAACTCCTCGTAATCCAGCCCGTTGACGATTCCGAAAAGCCTGTCCTTCCTGTAGCGCATCAAATAATCCAGGCCGGCGCCGTACTCCGGAGTCAGAATTTCTGCCGCATAAGTTTCGCTAACGGTTGTCACACAATCAGCCCAAATAATCCCCTGGCTCATGAAAGACAAAGGCGGTTCCGGGGCATTAGCCGGCCTGTATCGCCAGTCTTGCTCCAGTCCCGCTCGAGCCAGGAATCCACCATCGAAGTTACCCTGATACGCTAAATTGTGTATGGTAAAAATCAGCGGGTAGTCATTACCTCCTGCCTTTAGCAATAATGGAATCAATCCGGTATGCCAATCGTGGCAATGGATTATGTCAGGTTGCCAATCCAGCTTTTTGATTACCTCTATAACAGACCGGCAGAAAAGCAGAAATCGTTCTAAATCATCTTTACCGTAAATAAATCGTGAGCCTGAAAAATCGATGCTGTCAACCAAGTAAACCTTGATAGCGTGAGGTAACTCTACAAGCTTGAGAGAGACTGCTTTGTCTGTTTGCATGGCCGCCACAGTTAAACCATCCAGGACTGTGGTCGCTGACAAACGCGAGGTATCTAAAGCACCGTAACCAGGAATCATTATTCGCACGTCGTGCCCCAGTTCATTCAAAACTTTGGGCAAAGAGCCGACGACGTCAGCCAGGCCACCCACTTTGACCAGCGGAGCAGCTTCAGCAGCAACAAATAAAACTTTCATTTATTCGGCAGGCCCTCCCTCTCAGTAAATGAACGATAATCGATCTCAGGAAAAACTTTATCCAGTTCCCACAATTCATCACAAAATTCTACTGCCGATTTATCAAACCGACCAGACTCAGCGATATCCACCAGTTTCTGAAAACGGTTAACGTGGTCAAGAAATCTATTTTCAGCATAGAAGCGTGCCTGTCCCGTGGTAATTAAGAACGGCCAGTCACTTGACTGCAGCAGTACCAGTTCCCGAGCCGCCTGATTAAGTATCTTCTTCAGGGCAGGGTCGGCATGGGAGTGCCTGGCTGCTATATTTTCCATCTTCAATGAAGCCGACTGAACTATCGGCCAGATCCACTCGGTATCCGCGTTCAGCCAGGTGAAATTGCCGCCACCCATACCCCAGGAACTTTCCGGAAGCGAGAGAACATCCTCCGGAGGATGTTCCCGAATAAACTTGGTGGCCGTAGTTGGCTCCACAAACTCGCTTTGAGCCATATAACGGAGGACCTGTTTTAACCAGTCTACACCTTCAAACCACCAGTGCCCAAAAAGCTCAGTATCATAGGCAGCAGATATAATTCCGTATTTGCCGGTCTCCTGATAGAAACCGGTCAGCAAATCTTCAACCAGTCTCACATAATGAGAGCTGTGCTCAGCCACACGCTGGCTGGCCCAATACGGGTCATAATAATCCTTATAGCCCAGGTCTACCTTGGCTCCGGTGACCTTCCAGTACTGAAGCCCCGAGACTCCATCTTTCTTGTGAAACTCGCGATAGTTAAAGTCGCCGGGATATCCCCACTCGGCAGACCAGACTTGCATGCTGGTCCTATTGTTTCTACCTATAACGGCAACTTCCGGAGTCTGCACCCAATAGGGTAAAAATGTCGTCCTGTCAGTAGGTTCGGAATGTTCGGTTAACGGTACCAGATAGCGGCGAGATACACCTGCATAGGGGCCGATAACTTCCCCTCGGGCTTTGCCTACCGGTTCACCTCCTTCTACCGTATGCGTCTCGGCAAAAAAACAACCTAGCCCCAGTCTGGATAAAAAGGATTCAAGCCCGGGCTTAATATAGCTTTTGTCCGGATTCCCAGCGTAATAAGCGGGCCGATAACCGCATTCGGGAAGCCAAACCGACGATGGTTCCACGCCGAAATGTTTTATATAATTAGCTTTGCCTATCTGTAATTGCGCATATATGGCAGAATCGCGCTCAAGTAGAGGTAAATAAGCATGCGTAGCCGCACTGGTGGCGATTTCAACATATTCCTCATCCTGCAGCTTTCTGAAAGCAGCTATCAGGTTGCGTTCGAATCTCTCATTGAAACTTTTCTGGATGTGCTGGTATCGTTCGAGATAAAACCTGGCCAAATACAAGAGGTGGCCTTCACCGGATTTTTCAAAACGGTCCACGTCTGATTTGGCCCGTTTTATTTTATCCTCGATGAACTCTGCCAGGTGGTCCAAGACCATAGGGTCGGCCAGCTGTTCGACCAGAACCGGAGTGATGCCCAGAGTTAGTTTGAAACGGCAATCTTCATCCTTGAGGTCATATAAGGTATCGAGCAGTGGAATATATGTCTCAGAAGCAGCTTCATGAATCCACTCTTCGCCATGCGGCCATCGGCCGGCGTTACGACAGTATGGTAGATGGCTGTGCAGTACAAAAGTGAATCCTCCAACCTTCATTGTAATTTCCTAAAGGGGATGGCGACGCGGTGTCTTGCTGACCACTGTCTCGCCACTGGCTATGTTATTAGCTGGAAAATCTGCATCGTCCACCCAGCAACCTATCTTACAGTTACGCCCGACCTTCACTTCTCCCGGTATTCTGGCACCTTTACCGACCAGAGTTATGCCCGAATTCAGGTTATCCGGTTCCTCATTGTTCGGCGTCATATCGTCTCCACAGCCTATACAGCACCCTGGACCGAGCCAAACCTGCTTATCCACTATAGAACGGTCGACGACAGCACCGGCACCGACTGAAGTGTCATCAAAAATAATGGAATCAATTACGGCAGCGTTGTCTTCCACAAATACGCCGGGAAAAATTACAGACCTTTCCACCCGCCCATTAATTATGGCGCCGTTGGAAATCAGGCTCCGTTTTACCTGCGCATTAGGCCCGATCTTGGCTGGCGGCTTGCCCTGATGGACGGTACGAATCCCCGCCGCACGGTCATATAAGTTCAGATCCGGTAAATCAGTGATTAGGTCCATGTTTGCTTGCCAGTAAGATTGGACGGTCCCAACATCGCGCCAGTAGCCACGGAACCTGTAGCCGTAGACTTTATGCTTGCCGATAAGCTCAGGCAAAATGTTGTGGCCGAAATCGTGGCCCCCTTTTCTCTGCTCGTAGTCCTCAAGACAATTGATTAGAACATTTTTATCGAAAACGTATATGCCCATCGAAGCCAGATTGCTCTTGGCAGTTTTAGGCTTCTCCTCGAAACTGATAACACGCTCATTGTGGTCCAGAGTGACGATGCCAAATCTGGAAACCTCTGAACGAGGGACTTCAGTTACGGCCAGTGTAACGTCTGCCTCCCGGCTGCGATGTGCATTTATCATCAGGTCATAGCTCATGGTATATATGTGGTCACCAGACAAAACAAGCACTTCATCAACTTTCTGGTCTTCTATATAGTAAAGATTCTGATAGACTGCATCGGCCGTACCTTTATACCAGTCTCTTACCGAACGGCTTAAAAAGGGTTGAAGCAGGACTACCGAGCTTGCGGCCCTATCCAGATCCCAGGGCCTGCCTACACCTATATGCTGTACCAATGAGCGCGGATTAAACTGTGTCAGCACGGCCACATTCCAAATGCCTGAATTGGCACAGTTGCTTAGAGTAAAATCGATAATTCGATATTTGCCGCCAAAGGGTACCGCCGGCTTGGCCCTCTCGGCCGATAAAATACTGAGCCGCTCGCTGGCACCGCCGGCCAAGACCAAGGCTACAACCCGGTCCATACATCACTCCCGCAAACCATTATTTCCATTGTAGAACAAAGCCTTTTCGAATGTCGAATATAAAATCAGCTTTGCGCCAGTTCCACAACCAGAAGGTCAAGTGCCAGATCACCCTCATACTTCCCGGTCTTAATTCCTACATCAGCTTCCAATAATTTATTGTATGCCCTTTTTATACTCTCGAGCGTGAATGCCTCAGCCTGCTTCGATGCCTTCTGCAAGCTGTAGTCCGAGACCGATTCCAGGCCCTCGGGTATTCCATACTTGGACTTCTTGCCGAGGTCTTTGGCCATCACAATCAAACGGAGTTGCCTGGCAATCATAGCCAGTATGTAGGCAGGAGAAGCACCGTCGCGAAGTAGCCGATGGAGCAACCGCTGCGCCTGGCTTCTTCTGCCCTCGAGAATGGCATCCACCAGTGAAAATATATTTGCCTCTCTGGCATAGCTTGTCAACTGTTTTACATGTTCTTCAGTTATTAGCTCGCCTGAACAAAATGAAAGCAATTTGTCGATTTCGCTGCTCATGACCCAGAGGTCGGCGCCAACCAGCCCAACCAGCACTTTTAACGCAGCCGATGAGATTTTGCCACCACATTCCTTTATGCGTTCCTGAATCCAGTCACTCAAATCCCTATCGTTTAGCTGCGCAAAACCTTTGACCCTGGCCAGCGGAGTCAGTGCCTTCATTAAACGGTTTCCAGACTTTACTTCTCCGTCGATAAGTACCAATACTGTGCTCGGCGGCATTCGCTTTATATACTCAGCCAGACCCATCCATTCGTCAAGTGCGGAATTATTTTTCGCCCTGGAGCGGGCTAGCTGACGCTCCGCCCCGGCCCTCGCCTCGAAACGTGCCAGAAGTCCTTTTACGATAACCAGCCGACAGGGGCACAAAAACGGCACCGCACTGCAAGCATCTATGAGCTGATTTAAACGTAACTGCTGTCCGTCCAGTATGCTGGTATTAACTGACAGCATCTCACTATTACCCAGCTCGTTTTTTATCTCATCCAGTGCCTGCTGCAGAGAGAAATCATCTTTGCCGTAAAATATGTAGAACAAGATTTTACCCACCATATTTTATCATATATAAAATTTCAGGCTTTACTTAGTGCGTAAAAAATTGACTTCATTTTTTATCTGCCCCACTTGATTTTGACCGATGTACTGGCTATACTCATCTGGTTGGCTGCGACAGGTAAATCAATAATCCATTCTTGCTCAAGCAATAGCAGCTACTCCAACTACCAAGCATCTAAGGAAGCAGGTATTTTGTATTGAGAATTTTAGTTATTGGCAGCGGCGCCAGAGAGCATGCGCTGGCCTGGAAAATAAAACAAAGCGCCAAAGTCACTGATTTGTTCGTCGCACCGGGGAATGCGGGTACGGCAGCTATTGCCCGCAAACTGAATATATCCTCCGATGACATAGAATCTTTGGTCAAGGTTTCGCAGGAACTAAACATTGACCTTACTGTTGTCGGTCCCGAAGCGCCCCTGGCTGCCGGTATTGTAGACCGATTCCAGAAGCTCGGCATACCAATTTTCGGACCGACAAAAGCCGCCGCCCAGATCGAGTCGAGCAAGGTCTTTTCCAAAAAATTAATGCAAAAATACGGCATACCCTGTCCCCAGGGCATTACCTTTTCCAGCTACAAGGAAGCTAAAAAATACATAGACTCCAGGCCGATGCCGCTTGTGGTCAAGGCCGATGGGCTGGCTGCGGGAAAAGGAGTGACAGTAGCCAGTACTAAAGAAGAAGCCTCCAAAGCGCTATCCGATATTATGGAAGCTAAAATCTTCGGCGCCTCAGGCGATAAGGTTATAATCGAGGAATGCCTTACAGGCAAAGAAGTAAGCTTGCTCGCCTTCACCGATGGTAAAAGGGCAGTTCCCATGGTCCCCGCTTGCGACTATAAGAGAGTGTTCGATGGCGACCGTGGCCCCAATACGGGAGGAATGGGCAGCTATAGCCCGCCCGGCTTTTTTGACGCCGAACTGACGACCCAGGTAACCAGGACTGTTCTTGAGCCCGCAATAAGGGGCCTTGCTCAGGAAGGTATGCCCTACAAAGGCGTTCTCTACGCCGGATTGATGATAGCCGCCGACGGCCCAAAAGTGTTAGAATTTAACGCCCGATTCGGCGACCCGGAAACCCAGGCAATTTTGCCGCGTTTAAGGACCGATCTGGTAGACATTCTTCTTGCCGTAGTGGATAATAATCTCA
>CAYPRI010000039.1:0-4157 GCA_964413085.1 uncultured Dehalococcoidales bacterium | reverse complement strand
CGTTTAAGGACCGATCTGGTAGACATTCTTCTTGCCGTAGTGGATAATAATCTCAATCAGATTATAGTGCAATGGGCTAAAGACGCCTGTGTTAGTGTGGTTATGGCATCAGGAGGATACCCGGGAAGCTACAAAACAGGCTTCAAAATTATAGGATTAGATAAATTGGACAATGATGTCATTGTTTTCCATGCTGGGACCAAACTCGGCGAGGACTCTCAGATTTACACCAGCGGAGGTAGAGTACTTACTGTAACTGCTACGGGCGAAAGCATGGAGGAAGCAATAGCCAGGGTTTACGATAATATACCTCTAATAAATTTCGATGGCTGCCATTACCGCACAGACATCGCAGCCAGGGAGGTTAATTGAATGCCATTAGTCGGCGTGGTCATAGGCAGTAAAACGGACGAGCCATTAATACAGCCGGCGCTGGATATGCTGAAACAACTCGGTATTGAATACGAATTCTCGATACTATCTGCCCATAGGAATCCTGATAAGGTACGTCAATATGCCTCGGCAGCCACGGGACGGGGAATTGAAGTCATAATAGCTGCTGCTGGAGCTGCGGCACACCTGCCAGGAGTTGTGGCCAGCTGGACAGTACTGCCCGTAATCGGCGTACCGCTGCCCACCAGTGACCTCAAGGGCATAGACTCCCTCTATTCAATTGTCCAGATGCCAGCCGGTGTACCGGTAGCCTGCGTCGGTATCGGAACTCCGGGCGCCAAGAATGCCGCTCTGCTGTCAGCACAGATACTGGGCATCAAGCATAAGGAAATAAAGGCCGCCTATGAAGAACATAAACGGAAAATTGCTGAGACCTGAACTGGAGAAAGAAGATGATTGAACGATATTCCCGGCCTCAGATGGAAAAAATATGGTCTGAAGAAAATAAGTTCGATAAATGGCTTCAGGTGGAGATTGCTGTCTGCGAAGCCTGGGCGGTAATAGGCATTGTTCCCAAGGAGGCCATTCCCAAAATAAAAAAAGCTACCTGCAACATAGACCGCATGGCTGAAATACTTAAAGTGACTCATCATGATGTCACCGCCTTCCTGCAGACAGTGGCCGAGGGGCTCGGTGAAGAATCACGCTTTATACACCTTGGGCTAACTTCCTCCGATATAATGGATACTGCGCTTAGCCTGCAGTTAGCAGAGTCTTCTAAAATCCTGGCTCAGGATATTGCCGAATTGATTTCAGTCCTGGAAGATAAAGCTATCGAGCACAAGCGCACCTTGATGATAGGGCGAACTCACGGGGTTCATGCCGAGCCAATCACCTTTGGTCTTAAACTGGCGCTGTGGGCGCAGGAAATGAAACGCAACGCCGCCAGGCTGGCCGAGGCGCTAAAAATTATCAGCGTGGGCAAAATCTCGGGAGCGGTGGGCACCTATGCCACAGTACCCCCCAAAGTCGAAAATATGGCTTGCCGCAAGCTGGGTTTAACAGCGGCACCTATATCCAGCCAAATTATTCAACGAGACCGCCATGCTCAGTTCGTCACAACGCTGGCAATCACCGCCGGCTCTCTGGAAAAATTCGCTACGGAAATCAGAGGCTTGCAGCGCACCGAGATACTGGAAGTTGAAGAGCCTTTTGCCGCGGGACAAACCGGCTCCTCAGCCATGCCCCACAAGCGCAATCCTGAGCTGTGCGAGCGCGTCTGCGGCCTGGCCAGACTGATAAGAGGCAATGCTCTAACCTCAATGGAAAATATCGCATTATGGCACGAAAGAGACATCAGCCATTCATCTAACGAACGTGTTATCTTGCCCGATTCCTGCCTGGTACTGGACTATATCCTGACTATCTTCACATCGGTGATGAAAGGCTTAATAGTTTATCCTGAAAACATGCGCCGGAATCTCGAGCTTACGCAGGGACTTGTATTTTCCCAGAGGGTGCTTATTGCTTTGATTGACAAAGGACTGAGCCGGCAGACGGCGTATAAACTGGTACAGAACAATGCCATGAAAGCCTGGAAAGAGAAAACGAGTTTCCTGGCATTGCTTAAAACCGACTCCGAAGTGAAAACCCACCTATCGGATAAAGAACTTGAATCGCTTTTCGACTACAACTATTTCTTAAGGCATGTAGATAGCGTCTTTAACCGGCTGGGTTTAACCGAAAAGAAAAAGGCCAAGGCAACCAAACCTGTGGAACTGGCGCCGCACTCGCTCTGATTAATAAGTATGTCTACAACTATATCTGAGACCAAGCTACCACTCCCGCTATTCTGCCGGGGCAAGGTTCGGGACACCTATAACCTGAATGGTATGCTTTTAATTGTGTCCACCGACCGTCTCTCCGCGTTCGATGTTGTACTGCCTGACCCTATCCCGGACAAGGGGCGTGTACTGAACAAGCTATCCTCCTTTTGGTTCGAGAAAACAAGCCATGTCGTGCCGAATCATCTGGTTGCACCCCTTGATTCAGTCGATTCACTTAAAAGTTATTTCAATGATAAGACTGCTGCGCCCGACTACCTGATAGGCCGGTCTATGATTACACTTAAAGCTGAACGAGTGCCTGTTGAATGCGTCGTTCGAGGATATATTTCCGGGTCTGCCTGGTCAGAGTACAAAAAGGCTGGAACTATCTCGGGTACAGCAGCGCCTAAAGGGCTCCAGGAGAGCCAGGAACTGCCATTTCCAATTTTTACCCCAACCACCAAGGCCGAAGCCGGCCATGATGAGCCTTTATCCAAAAAAGAACTGGGAAAACTGGTGGGGAAAGATGCCGCTTCTAAACTTGAGGAAAGCAGCCTGGCTGTATATCAGTTCGCGCGTGATTATGCTAGAGGTCGGGGTGTGATAATTGCCGACACCAAGTTTGAGTTCGGCTTCATCGATGGCAAACTTATACTGATTGACGAACTCTTAACGCCCGACTCCAGCCGCTTCTGGGATGCCGGCCAGTATCAGGTAGGACATTCTCAACCCAGCTTCGATAAACAGCCCGTCCGTGATTGGCTGGTGGCTTCCGGTTGGAATAAAGAGCCACCGGCCCCAAATTTACCGTCGGAAGTGATCGAAGCCACCACAAAACGTTATCTTGAGGCTTATCAACGCTTGACGGGAAAGGCACTGTAAAGATGTTTCTGGCTAAGGTTTATGTCACGCTCAAACCGACAGTAAACGACCCGCAGGGATTAACCATAAAAGGAGCCCTTCATAATCTCGGCTTCACATTTGTAGAGGACGTCCGCGCCGGCAAGTACATCGAGCTTAAGATCGCGGGAAAAGATAAGACAGCCGCTAGCCAGCAGGTTGACGAAATGTGCCGAAAACTACTGGCCAATCCCATCATCGAAACTTACCGTTTCGAACTCGAATAAGCCCTACCCGGCTAAATCGGCTGTCCTATTCAGGCTATCTGCACTTGATAAAGGCCATTACTGGATAATCTGTGCTTCAGCCCACGCTGCCCAATCCTGTGCTGAACTGCCGTTAGCATTAACGTTAAGCACAAAGTCTATGGTTTGGCCGTAATAAGCGCTGAGAGGAGCCTCCAATACCTTGATTCCGCCAGCGTAAAAAACGTTGGTATCTATTATTGCCGGAGCGCTAAGTTTGCTTATGGTGAATATGACATTTCCGGCACTAGCACTTTGTATCAGGCCGACCTTGATTCTCAGCTTGGAACCAGGAGGAACATAGACACCCGAATATTTTCCACTTATCCAGCCATCATTGACCCACTGGGGATGAGTTTCCAGAACTTTGGTATAGGTATTGCCATCGTTCAGCTTGACATTGGTCCGGTAGGTGGCAAAGCCGCGATTATCATTCAAGGCACCCGGAAACGGCAGTGGGGTGATAGTGGCACCGATCTTTGTCCACCAGTAAGCTGTAGACGCCTGCTGAACAAAATCGTAAGACACTGTCGGACCCCCACCGGTGACCAGGATGGGCACAGTCTGACTGCGCCAGCCGTAGGCGTTCGTTGCCGTCAGAGTATATGTGATCGTCGAGACAGGAGACACCGGCATACTACCGGATGAAGCCACCGTACCAATACCATTATCTATAGTAACAGAAGTTGCATAGGACACATCCCAGCTAAGCGTGGCAGAACTACCGCTGGGTATAATCGGCGGGCTGGCCGTGAAATAATTGATAATTGGCAGACCTGAAGGTGGCGGCGAT
>CAYPRI010000038.1:0-16781 GCA_964413085.1 uncultured Dehalococcoidales bacterium | reverse complement strand
TACTGGGGTTTGCACCATCTCGAGGCTGTTTCCACACAATTTGACAAAGAGCCCAAAAAATATTGACAAATAAAAAAAAGTATGCTAGCGTGTTAATGAATAAAATTTCATTTTTAATGATTCATAATTTAATATACAATAAAATGATTGCAAACTAAGGAGATTTAGTAGATGGCAAAATTGGCGGAAATAAAAACTCAGGTGGAAGAGGAGGAACCTCCAGGCTTTACGTCTGTTGGACATGATATCGTGGAGGAAGAAGAACCTCCAGGTAGCACGGCCGTTACCGATGGTACGGCCGTTATTAATAACATTTCTTTTTTCAATAAACGCTCCGCGGAAAATTGGAATGACTGGAAATGGCAGTTTCGTAATCGAATTACTACCATAGAAGAACTATCCAAGTTAATCCCCTTCACAGCCACAGAAAAAACTCAGCTAAAACGAGTAATCGCTACTTATCCTCTTTCAGTTACACCTTATTATCTTTCATTAATAAACGTATACGATTCTGAAGACCCAATCAGAAAACAGGCAGTTCCCTGCTTCGAAGAGATTGCGCTGGCTGCAGTTGGCTTCGAGGACCCTCTTGGTGAAATACGTGATTCTGTTGTCCCCGGTCTGGTTCATCGCTATCCCGATAGGGTCTTGATGGTGCTTACGGATATTTGTCCCATGTTTTGCCGACATTGCACGCGCAAGAGAGAATGGCACAAAGGCGGCTGGGTACGAACAACAGCGGAGATTAAAAACATGCTCGATTACATCCGTAAGCATAAGAACTTACGCGATGTAATTCTTTCCGGCGGCGATCCTTTGACTTTGTCGACCCGCCGATTGGAAGAGGTTATTTCAAAATTAAGGCAGATAGACCATGTCGAAATAATCCGAATCGGCACCAGGTTCCCGGTTGTATTACCGCAGCGCATAGACAACGAACTGTGCGACATGCTGTCAAAATACTCACCTATATGGCTGAATACACAGTTCAACCATCCAAAAGAAATAACCTCAGAAGCAGCGGCCGCCTGCGACCGTTTGCTGCGCGCCGGTGTACCGGTGAACAATCAATCCGTGCTGCTGCGCGGTATTAATGACGACGTTCAGACACAGCTCAAGCTCTGCAACGGCCTGCTCAAGATAAAGGTACGGCCGTACTATCTCTTTCAATGTGATGAGGTCCGCGGCACGGAACACCTGAGAACGCCCGTTGAGACCGGAATAAAAATTATCGACGGTATGCGCGGTCGTACTTCAGGTCTGGCTATTCCGACATTCGTCGTCGACCTGCCTGATGGCGGCGGTAAGGTTCCGCTCCAGCCCAACTACGTACTGACGCAGACAAAACAGGAACTGGTATTGAGAAACTATCAGGGTCGCTTCGTGTGGTACAGGAATCCTAAAGATAAATCGGCATTTGAACCGCCAATACTGCCTGAGCCCACCGGTAATCCGTTTTCTGATAGCTTCAATACATCGCAGCGCCAGTTACAACCGGTAAGGGTCAGAAATGAAAATAGGTCTCGCGTACGACCTTAAAGATGCTATTATCTCAACGTCCCACAGCCCCAAGGACGCTCTCGAAGAATATGACTCTCCCGAAACAGTAGAAGCTCTCACTTCAGCTATTGAGTCCCTGGGACACTCCGTTACCCGGCTTGGCGGCGGCAAAGAATTCATCTCCAAGATTCTGGAAGAGAATATCGACTTCGTCTTCAACATAAGCGAAGGCCTGGGTAATTACCGGAGTCGCGAAGCTCAGGTTCCCGCTGTTCTGGAGATGCTGGGGATACCATACTCCGGTTCGGACCCGCAGTGCCTGGCTGTTTGTCTGGACAAACCCTTAACCAAAACGCTGGTGTCTTCTGTGGGTATCAGAACACCAAGATGGTACGTAGTCAAAGATAAAAGTCAATTAAAAGACATCAGTTCCACTGACTTACCGCTTCCGGCTTTTATCAAACCGGCATATGAGGGCTCGAGCAAGGGGATTCGGCTCGGTTCCAAGGTGGAAACGACAACACAGGCAGGAGAGCTGGTATCAGAACTACTGGCGAGATATCATCAGCCGGTAATGATTGAGGAATTCATAGGCGGTGACGAGGTGACAGTTGGCGTACTGGGAAATAATCCATCGGCAGTTCTAGGTATAATGCGGGTTCTGCCAAAACAAAAAAATGCTCACTTTATCTATTCCCTCGAAATCAAACGCGACTGGGAGCAGCTGGTAGATTACGAATGCCCGGCTCGGCTGGCAACAGCAACCAGCGAGGAAATAGCCGATTTGAGCCTGAAAGTTTTCCATAGGTTGGGCTGTAGAGATTTTGCCAGGCTTGACTTCAAACTTGACGCAAAAGGAGTACCTTACTTTCTGGAGGCAAATCCATTGGCGGGACTGAACCCGAAAAGCAGCGACCTGCCAATTATGTCTTATAAGCTGGGCTGGACATATCCAGCTCTTATAGCCGCTATACTGAATACCGCTCTACAAAGGTACCCACATTGCGTCCGAAGATAGCCCTTATCTATAACGCACCAAGTCCGGAACTCTACAGTACACCTGTAGAACAAAAAGCGTCCCTTACCATCACCGATTCCGTGGACGCAATCTTCCAGGCTCTGGTGAATTCCGGATATCCTGTTATCCGCGTACCTCTATTCCCTCCGATTGAATCGGCCAAAGAAAGTCTGCGCTCACTGCAGACAGATTTGATTTTCAACTTATTCGAAGGCTTCGATGGTTCACCTGAAAGTGAAGCCGAAATTACTGAATTCCTCGATGAACTTGGCATAACCTACACAGGTTGTTCTACTGCTGCTCTCTCCTTCGGATTGGATAAAATAAATACTAAAGCTCACCTGGCGGCCATGGGAGCCGAAACGCCCCGCTATCAATTATTAGGCCCAAAAACTCTGTCATGGTTTCACCTCGACTATCCCTGCATAGTTAAGCCGTACGCTGACGATGGCAGCAACGGTATCTCCGAGGAAAGCGTGGTTAATGATTTCGCTACGCTGGAAAAACAGGTAAACGAAATAGGTCGGCTTTTCGGTAAACGAGCGCTGGTCGAAGAGTATATCGATGGACGAGAGTTCAATATAACAGTACTTGGAACCAGGCCTCCAAGGGCCTTACCGGTATCAGAAATCGTTTATTCCCTGCCCCCGGGCATGCCAAAAATTCTCACTTTCTCAGCCAAGTGGGAACCCGAAAGCATCTATTTCAAAGGGACAAAAGCCGTTTGCCCGGCTGATATAAATACCGACCTTCAGGACCAAATAACGCAAACCGCGCTGCTCGCCTTCAGGTTGTTGGGCTCTCGAGGATATGCCAGGATAGATTTCCGTCTCAGCCATGAAGGTAAGCTGACCATCATTGAGTTGAATCCTAATCCGGATATATCACCTGATGCCGGCGCTGCTATTCAGGCCAGAGCCACTGGGATGAGCTATAACCAGTTTATAGAACAAATTGTGCAGCTGGCACTGCAGAGATAAAAAGTGGATTTACAAATAAGGCCGATGACCAGCAAAGATAAGACAGCTATAGTGCATATGCTGCAAAATATTCCGGAATTCAAGCCGGCTGAGATACTGGTCGCCGAGGAGGTCATCGACAGCTACTTGCTTGACTCCACCGAGTCGGGATATCACATATTCGTAGCGGAAACCGATTCAGGGATTGTCGGCTACATTTGCTTTGGGCCTACGCCGTTGACGGAAGGCACATGGGATTTATACTGGGTGGCCGTGGCTCCGAACCGACAAAGTCAGGGAATTGGAAAATCTCTGCTGTTATTCGCTGAAGAAGCTATAAAAGGCAACAAAGGAAGAATGATCGCAATTGAGACCTCTTCCACACCCGAATACGAGACGACCAGACGTTTTTACCTAGGTCAGGGATACGAACCGACCTGCCGTATAGCCGATTTTTACACCATCGGCGACGATAAAATGATTATGGTCAAACGGCTAACCTAATCTAAAAAAACCGCCAGCAATAAAATCGACACTTCCGCTATAGTCCGTGGCTAGCTCATATTTGTCAGACCGGTGCTGATCAATCTTTTAATATCTTTTTCAAATCTTTGTCTGGCTTTAGGAAATCTCATAGCTGCTGCGGGATGGTAAGTCTCAATATACTGAACGCCTTCGAACCTGGGCGTCTTCCAAGCCACCTCTCCCATAAGAAAAATAAGTTGTGGCTTAATCCTTTTAATTTCGTCGACCAGATACGGCATCCAATAATCAATCTCTCGCTTGGTTGGTTTCCGATTCTTTGGAGTCGGCTGCTTGACCACACTCGTAATATACAGCTTCCTCCGGTCGATATTATTCGTCGCCAGTACCTCGTTCAGATATTTCCCGGCCCTGCCCACAAACGGTTTCCCCCGCCTTGCCTCCTCTTTCCCCGGGTTCTGGCCAATAAACATGACCTGGGCATCATCTGGACCTTCACCCAGAACAATTTCGTCACCGGTTACACTTTTTAATACTTGCTTCGACAATATTAGTCTGCCCTGGCCTGTAGCTTAAATGACCTGTTTAACTATTAACCATGATATCAGCCTGCTGATTAAATAGTCATAAAGCATAGACTATATCAATTAAATTTTTGTTAAAACTGGAAATCCTCTTCTAATTTAGTACTAGTACAATGGTCATACGCAAATTTACTTGTTATTATTCATTTTCGTATTTGTCGATTATATACTCGTAAGTATTCTATTGCAATATATATAGCTTTAATTATCATGATAGGTATTGACAGGTCATAAGAATATGTTATAATGCGCACATAATCATTTAAAGGGAGCATAATACAAAATGGACCAATTACTTACACCGCAGGAGCTAGCAAAATACCTTAAGCTGAATCACACCACTATCATCCGCAAAGCCCATAAAGGGGAAATCCCGGCGATCAAGATCGGCAAGCAGTTCCGTTTCGATAAGAACCAGATCGATAAGTGGTTGATGCAGCAGACAGTAGGCAGGCCGGCGCAAATTTTAGTCGTCGATGATGAAGTTACCATAGGCCAGCTATTCAGAGATAGCCTGGAAAGGAACGGTTACCAGGTGACCACCATATCCAGCAGCCTTGAGGCGCTTGACATGGTCTCGAGACAACGCTTCGACTTAATCTTTCTGGACCTGGCGATGCCGGAACTTGACGGCAGTGAGCTATTTCGCCAAATAAGGAAGGTTGATAA
This sequence comes from uncultured Dehalococcoidales bacterium, assembly GCA_964413085.1. GTDB lineage: Bacteria > Chloroflexota > Dehalococcoidia > GIF9 > UBA5629 > 9FT-COMBO-48-23. Next base: position 11,568 of record CAYPRI010000038.1, on the reverse strand, counting down.
GCAGGTTCCCATAGGAATAATAACCGGTTATCCTGATAGTGATTTGCTTAGGAAGGCCAGAGAGCACGGCCCGTTTCTAATCATGATTAAACCTTTCACAGGCGACGAAATATTACAGGCTGTGCAAACGTTTAGCCAGCAATCGTCCAACGGTCACAAATAGAAGAGGGCAATTGCGGCACGCTGACTCCGACGGTCGAGACACAAAGAAAGGGAAACTAAGATGGTTGTTAGCGCTGAAGGATTACAGAACGAGAAAAAAACCAAAGGTAAGGTACTGATTGTAGATGACGAGCCGTCAATTCGTAATATTTTGGCACGGATCCTGTCAAATAACCGCTATCAAGCGCAAACTGTATCCAGTGGTAAAGCGGCCTTATCTATGCTTCAGGATAAAGGTTATGACCTGCTGATAGCTGACCTGAAAATGTCCGGCGTCAGCGGCATCGACCTCTACCAGGCTCTAAAAAAGAAACATCCGGAAATGGTAGACAAAACAGTCTTTATTACCGGAGATACCATGAGTGAAGATACCAACGATTTCCTCGTCTCCAGTGGGCGGCCATATTTAGCCAAACCTTTCACCCCGATGGAGTTCCTGGAAACAATCGATGGTGTCCTCGCCGGAAAACAATCATAGGTGGTAGAAAAATGATAAAAATTTTAATCGTCTTGGAACAAGAGGACAACATAGATTTCCGAGCCTACGCTCTCCAGATTTCAAACACGTCAAAAGACGCACCACCGCAGGCTAGATTGCAGCTCACCGAAAGCAGCCAGCAAATCGGCGCTGATAATCCAGTAAGCCGTCCATCACCTCAAACGGACACTGAAGGCTGCTCCCTCATACACCGGATACGAAAGCCGCTGGAGACGCGGCAAATTTTTATGAACTAAGACATTTCAAGGGGAAGGGAAATAATTATGACCAAGAAAGACAAAAGTAATATTTTAATCGTCGACGATGAAATGCGTGTACGGGAGATCCTTTCCCGTAAATTGACCGATGACGGCTACAATTGTTCAACCGCCCCAGACGGGAACACGGCTTTGAAAATGCTGAAGGGGGAGCCCGTTGAGCTGGTTATATTGGATATTATGATGCCGGGTAAATCCGGCCCGGAGGTACTGAAGGAAATAAAGTCTAAGTATCCGGATACTGCAGTAGTTATGGTAACGGCAATTGCCGATGTACAAACGGCTATAGGCCTGATGAGAATGGGTGCCTACGATTATATTATCAAACCAGTGGAGCTAAATGTACTGTCGGTCAGTCTGGAAAGAGCGCTGGAAAAACGAAAACTTATAATCGAAAACAGGGATTATCAACTGCACCTGGAGCAAAGAGTTGAAGAGCAGACCAAGAAAATACGCCAGTCCTTCCTCAATTCAACTACTTCACTGGCATACGCTCTCGAAGCCAAAGACAAATATACTCACGGACATTCGGAAAGGGTCACTGAAATAGCCGTGGCAGTGGCCAGGGAACTATCGACCCCGAAATACGTCGCCGAGAAAATAAGGCTCGCCGGACTTCTACACGATGTCGGTAAAATAGGAGTCAGCGAATTAATCCTGAACAAACCCGGTAAGCTCACAGAGGAGGAGTGGGAACTGGTAAAGGCACACTGCGAAGTGGGGGAGCGGATACTGAGCCCCATAGTTGAGGATAAAGAAATACTTGAAATGGTTAGACATCACCACGAGCGCTATGATGGCAAGGGATACCCTGACGGTCTATCAGGCGAACAAATGATAAAGAATAGCAGCATAATAGTTGAAGCAGATACCTATATCAATCTACTCTCTCAAGGAGCCATGGCCCTTGCTGTAGCTGATGCTTTTGACGCCATGACGTCAGACAGGCCTTATCGTCCAGCCATGCCTCCTGAAGAGGCTTGTTCAGAGTTGCTCAGGGGAAAAGGCAATCAATTTGCCCCGGTCATAGTCGATACTTTCATCAGCCTGACAAATAATGGTAAAAAATCGATTCGTTCTATTCCCAAGATTAAATTGACACAAAAGAAAAAATAAGAGCTGTTAGTGGGTGTGGTAAGAGGCAATAAATGAAAAACAATCATTCATCGGAACTAAAGTTTGTGGAACAAACTAGATTTATATCTGATCTAATTAAACATGTTTCACAGCCCATGATTGTTACTTCAGCCGATAGACGGCTTCTATATTGGAACGCTGCATTTTCCAAGCTAACAGGCTACAGTAACAAAGAATTGAGTGACCCAATTATCAGCGCCGGCATGACAGCACCAGAGTGGCATGACAATGAAACCAAAGCGCTGGAAAAATTGCAGCGTACCGGCAAATCTCAGACTTTCCAAAAAGAATATATTCGAAAAGACGGTTCACGTGTACCCGTCGAGGTGCTTATTTACAGACTCGGTGAAGATAATGGTAAACCGAGCCACTACATAGCGCTAATTACTGATATTACGGAGCGTAAACAGCTAGAGGAAGAACTGCAAAAATCCGAGAGCCACTATCGGACACTGGTGGATAATGCCATCGAAGGCATAGTGGTAATCCAGGATGGGCAAATAAAATTCGTAAATCCGATGGTAACCATAGCTACCGGCTATTCACATGAAGAACTAGAAACCATGTCTTTAAACGACCTTCTTTGCCCTGATAATGAAAAGGATGCGGTTAAATCCGTAAACAGGACTGCCACGCCGTGTATGCCTTTCGTAGTGCCGGTATTGAAAGTGCGGACAAAAGGCGGTGACATTCGGCTGATCGAATCCACCATCGTCTCCATTGTCTGGGATGATAAGCCCGCAAACTTAAATCTACTCAGGGACATTACCGAGCGTTACCAGTCCCAGGACGTATTACAACAGTCGGAGCTAAAGTACCGTTCTATTTTAGAGGATATTAGCGAAGGGTACTGGGAAGTAGACCTGGCAGGCAATTTTGTTTCCTATAATGACGCTATATGCCGAATACTGGGATATGCCCAAAAAGACATGGCAAATATGAACTACAGGGCTTATACATCGCCTGAAGATGTAGATAAAGTATACAAGGCTTTTAACAAAGTTTATCGGAACGGCAAACCAATTAGAAACATGCAATATGAGATAGTCCAAAAGGACGGCAGCAATAGGTTTGCCGAAACCTCGGTCTTTACCAGACTGGATAATAAGGGAGAAATAATCGGATTTCGTGGCGTCAGTCATGATATTACAGAGCGCAAGCAAATGGAGGATTCCTTAAGACATTCGGAGGAGAGATACCGGGCTTTGTTCGACCGCACACCCAATCTCGTATACCTGCATGATTTAGAAGGTAATTTCTTGGAAGCCAATGATAAGGCCTTGGAGTTGCTTGGCTACGACAGGAAAGATATCCCTAATCTCACTTTCGCTAGCCTATTAAGTGCAGAACAGTTATCCACGGCTTCGGCTGCGCTCCAAGAGCTAAAAGAAACTGGGATTCAGAGACAGCCCTCTGAGTACCACCTAAGATGCAAAGATGGCTCATATGTAGACATAGAAACTGTGGCATCCGCCATTTACCGTGGAGGAAAAATTTATGCGATTCAGGTAATCGCCCGCGACCTCACCGAGCATAAGAGATTTCAGGAACATCTTAATAAAGAGCGACAGGATTTAGCGCTCATATTAGACCACTCTCCTGTACTGGTGTTCTATAAAGATAAAGATGGGAAGTTTATACGCGTTAACAGGGCATTCGCTGAAGCCCTACAGATATCTGAAGAGGAATTCTTAGGAAAAACTGTTTTTGATCTATATACAAAAGAAATTGCACAGGCCATGACGAAAGATGACCAGGAGGTTCTTGAGTCAAGACAACCCAAGCTAAATATTCTAGAGAAATATGAATCCGCAATTGGTATCAGGTGGGTGTATACAGATAAGGTACCAATTTTAGATGAGGCTGGCAATGCTGTCGGTTTAGCTGGTTTCGCACAGGATATCACCGAGCGTCTGCAGACGGAAGAAGCTTTAAGGCAGTCGGAAGAGAAGTATCGCACTATTCTTGAGGACATGGAGGAGGCCTATTCTGAGGTAGACCTTGCCGGCAATTTCACCTTTTTTAACAACGCACTTTGTATACATTTGGGCTATTCCAGAGAAGAGCTTATGGGAATGAACTATAAGGTTTATACAGCACCAGAGATAGTCAAAAATGTATTTCAGGCTTATAACCAGGTATATAAAACGGGTAAGTCGATTGAATTGTTTGCCATTGAAGAGATTAAAAAAGATGGCACCAAAATGGTCGCCGAAATATCGGTCGCGCCCATTAAGAATGATACAGGCGAGATAGTCGGCTTTAGACAGCTAAGCCGCGACATGACTGAGCGTATACATATTCAGGAAGCTTTAAGACAGTCAGAGGCAAAATACCGGACTATGATGGAGGACATCGAGGAGGCCTACTACGAACTTGACCTCGAAGGCAACTTCACTTTCGTTAACGGTGCCACAGGTCGCCAGCTGGGCTATTCCAGAGAAGAACTGGTAGGTGTGAACTATCGAACTTATACGGCGCCTGAAGACATTGAAAGGGTGTTCAAGGTCTATAACGGGGTATATCGCACGGGTAAGCCAGTCACATCGCTCTTACATAAAGAGATTAGAAAAGATGGAAGACAAATAATTGCTGACACATCGATACTTCCGTTACGAAACGAAAATGGTGACATAATCGGCTTCAGAGGCGTCGGCCGTGACGTGACCCAGCGCCTGCAGATGGAGGAGGCTTTAAGACAGTCCGAAGAAAAATACCGGTCTATCCTTGAGACCATGGAAGAAACCTACTACGAGGTGGACCTGGCCGGCAATTTCACCTTCTTTAATGAAACGCTGCGGAAGGGTTTCGGTTACACTAAAGAAGAGCTGATGGGAATGAGCTACAAAGTTTATACACCCCCTGAGATTGCAGACAAAGTGTTTCAGGCTTATAACCAGGTTTATCGAACGGGTGAGCCGATCATTGGATTTCCCATGGAACAGATCAGAAAGGACGGAACCCGGCTGGTTATCGAAAACTCAATCATGCCCATAAGAAATGAGATGGGTGAAATAACCGGCTTTCGGGGAATTGGGCGCGACGTCACCGAACGACTTCGAATGGAGGAGGCTTTAAGGCAGTCGGAGGGGAAGTACCGGACAATACTGCAGGACATGGAAGAGTCCTATTACGAGGAGGACCTGGTTGGCAACTTCACCTTTGTTAACAATACACTGTGCCGCGATTTAGGCTATTCCAAGGAAGAGCTAATCGGTATGAATTACCGTGATTATGTTCCTCCCGAAGAACTCGAACGTATTCGTCAGGTTTACAATCAGGTATACCGTACAGGCAAACCGATTGAATTATTTTCCACCCAACAGATTAGAAAAGATGGAAATCGAATTTATTCAGAAATTTCAGTCGCTCCACTAAGGGACCACAAGGACGAAATAATCGGCTTCCGGGGAGTCGGTCGGAATATTACAGCACGCGTGCATATGGAGGACTCTCTCAGAAAGTCGGAGGCGAGATATCGGACTATTCTGGAAGATATGCAGGAGTCGTACTTTGAGGTGGACTTGCGCGGCAATTATACACTTTTCAACGACGCCCAGTGTCGGCAGCTGGGTTACACCAGAGAAGAAATGATTGGACTAGACTATAAGAAAATTACGCCTTATGACAGACAAAAAGAAATGTTCGATATATACAATCGCACTTATCGTACCGGCGAGCCAAACGAGTTGTTCCAGGCCGAACAAATTCGAAAGGACGGAAAGCGAATACCTGTTGAATACTCGGTATATCCTATAAGAAATGAGCAGGGAGAAATCATCGGGTTCAGAGGAGTGGGACGCGATATCACAAAACGTGTGCAGATGGAGGAAGCTCTGAGACAGTCGGAGGAACGGTATCGGACAGTGCTGGAAGACATGGAAGAGGCCTACTACGAGGAGGATCTGGCTGGCAATTTTACCCTATTTAACGATGCATTATGCCGCCAGCTTGGCTATTCCCGAGAAGAACTCATGGGAATGAACTACAAGACGTATACGGCACCCGAGGATATTGATAGGGTGTTTAAAGCTTTCAATACTGTATACCGCACCGGTGAACCACTTACAGGATTTCAGATGGTACGAATCACCAAGGACGGCAGACGGGTATTCACAGAAACGTCCGGTTTTCCGCTACGAGATGAGACAGGACAGATAATAGGCTTTCGCGGCGTTATCCGCGATGTTACCCAGCGCAAAAAGGCAGAGGAGGAAAGAAGGGAACTTGAGCAGAAAGCTCAGCTGGCCAGCCGCCTGGCATCTGTCGGCGAGCTGGCATCAGGCGTTGCCCATGAGATAAATAACCCGCTTACCGGAGTTATCGGTTACGCCCATCTCCTGCTGACCAGAAAAGATATCTCGCGCGATGTTAAACACGACCTCGAGATTATTAATGAGGGCGCGCAGCGTGTGGCTGGCATAGTTAAAAAATTACTTTCCTTTGCCCGCCAGACGAAGCCGGAGCAGCGATACATTAATATAAACGAGCTAATACGTAATACACTCGAACTGCGTGCTTATGAACTGGCCGCCAATAATATAAAAGTCACTCTGCAGCTTACCCGTGACATGCCCATGACCATTGCCGACCCGGGCCAACTGCAGCAGGTATTTCTCAATTTAATAATAAATGCCGAGACAGAGATGAAAGCGGCGCATGACAAGGGTCGGCTGCTCATAAAGACCGAGAGAATGAACAGTACCCTGCGAATTTCTTTCAAAGACAATGGTCCGGGTATAGCCAAGGATAACTTAGAGACCATATTCGACCCCTTCTTTACAACCAGAGAGGTAGGACAGGGAACCGGGCTCGGCCTAAGTGTTTGTCACGGAATAGTCACCGAGCATCGCGGCAGAATATGGGCTGAAAGTATTCCCGGCAAGGGGGCTACCTTTATTGTCGAACTTCCGTTGATCACCGAAGAAGAACAACCTGAGTCGCTCGAGTCGCACGAGCCGGAAATGGAAAGGCCAAAGAAAACAGACAAGGCCAGGATACTGGTAGTGGATGACGAGCCCGTAATAAGAGAGTTGGTGAGCAAAGTACTTGGAGAGCAAGGGCATACCGTGGAAACCGTTGACAACGCGGCCGCCGCCCTGAAAATGGTTAAGAGCAAGAGATACCGCCTCATACTGCTCGATATCAAGATGCCTGGCATGAGTGGCATCGAGCTATATAAGAAATTTCAAAAAATAGCTCCCTCGCTGACGAAAAGGGTGGTCTTTGTCACCGGTGACGTCATGGGCAAACGCACAATTTCTTTCTTGAACAAAACGAAGACCCCTTACATGATGAAGCCCTTCGATGCCAAGGAATTAAAGGTTGAGATAAACCGCATACTGTCTAAGAAGTGATTTATTGAAATTCACCCCCGGGTCTAAAATCCGCTATCTCAAATACCAAATCTCCAAGAGTTCAGAATCCCATTTGATGCTTTGGATTTGTTCGGGACCCGAAATTTCTCATTTGCAGTTTGGGGCGAGGGGCAACATCCAGGCAGAAATGGCCTAAATGAGGTCCGAGAAGCTATAATAAAAATGACATGATCTCCGTTTCGAGACTGCTCTGCGATGCTGTCGGGCCGGGAGACCACCTCCGCTATGACAAGGCACATACAGCTCACGATAAACAGAGACCGATAATTGTTTGGAACTGCACCAGGAAATGCAACCTGCGTTGCGTACACTGCTACAGCAGCGCCGCCAAGAAAGACCCGGTGAAAGTCTTAACGACCGACCAGGCAAAAGCATTCATTCGTGACTTGGCAGAATTCGACGTTCCCGTTATCCTTTTTTCCGGTGGTGAACCTCTTCTTAGAGAAGACGTGTTCGAACTGGCCAGTTATGCCAAAGAGCATGGTATAAGAACCGCCCTGTCCACCAACGGCACGCTTATTTCACCGGAGATTGCCGAAAAAATAAAGAGTGCTTCATTTGCGCAGGTCGGTATCAGCCTCGATGGTACCGGCAGCAACAACGATCGATTTCGCGGCAGTAAGGGGGCCTATAAAGCCGCTCTTAAGGGAATTCGAAACTCCATTTCCCTGGGCATGCGAGTCTCACTGAGGATGACCATAACTCAAGCTAACTATAGGGAAATACCCGCCGTCTTCGACCTCATTGAGAAAGAAGGTATCGACCGTGCCTGTTTCTATCATCTAGCTTATGCAGGCCGGGGTCGCACGCTGGCTAGAGAAGACTTAAGCCATTCGCAGACCAGGGAGGTGGTTGACCTTATCTGTGACCGAACTCTGGATCTTTATAAGAGAGGTCTAAAGAAAGAGGTCCTTACGGTGGATAACCACGCCGACGGCGTTTACATCTATCTTAAATTGAAAAACCATGACCCAATACGCGCCGAAGGAGTACACGCCTTGCTACGTACCAACGGCGGCAACAATTCAGGCATCCGCATCGGAGCGGTAGATGAGCAGGGATACGTGCATGCCGATCAGTTCTGGCGGCATTATTCCTTCGGCAACGTCAGACAGCGCAAATTTGGAGACATCTGGGTGGATACCTCCGAGGCGGTTATGTGCGGCCTGAAGGACAGAAAAGCGTTGCTAAAGGGGCGTTGCTCCAGATGTCGATACCTCGACCTGTGCAACGGCAATCTGCGGGTGCGAGCCGAGGCAGTTTACGGAGACATCTGGACTGAAGACCCGGCATGTTACCTGACGGACAGCGAAATCGGACTTACTTGACAGACAGAAAGACCAATTGGCTAAAGAGGTAAATAAGATACCTGAACTGCGAATGGTTGCCTGGGAGCTAACACGAAGCTGCAACCTCTTCTGTGCTCACTGCCGGTCTTCCTCCATGCAGAATGTTTATACAGATGAATTAACCACCAAGGAATGCATTCATCTGATAGACAGTATTGTCGATGTTGCCAGGCCAGTCCTTATACTCAGTGGAGGCGAGCCGCTGCTTCGCCCCGACATATTCGAGATAGCTTCGTACGCGGTAGGCAAAGGGCTACGCCTGGCGGTAGGCACCAATGGTACACTAATAACCGGGGACATGGCAGCCAAATTAAAAGCTGTCCCGGTTTCCAGAGTGGCCGTCAGCATTGACTTCCCAACACCGGAACTCCAAGACAAGTTTAGGGGCAAGCAGGGTGCGTTCCAGGCGGCAGTCTCCGGAATAGCTCAATTAAGACATGCCGGCATCGAGGTGCAAATAAACAGCACCATTACCAGATTGAATATGAAATACCTCAACGACTTGCTGGACCTGGCGCTCAAGTCAGGCGCTGTTGCCTTCCACCCGTTTATGCTGGTGCCCACAGGGCGCGGCAAAGGCCTGCAAAAAGTAGCCATGTCAGCCGAGGAATACGAGAATACGTTAAACTGGGTGTATGACAAGCAGCATGAACTGGGCAACAGGATTTTCTTCAAGCCTACCGATGCCCCTCATTACCAGAGAATACTGAGACAGAAATCCAGTGCAAGACATTCGAGCGGATTTACCACAAAAGGACAAAACATCAAAACCGAAAACAGAATGATGAATTCGATGACGCGTGGCTGCCTGGCCGGCATAAATTTCTGTTTTATCTCACATCGGGGAAAGATACAGGGATGCGGTTACCTGGATGTTGAAGCCGGGAACATAAGGGACAAAAGCTTCGCACAAATTTGGCAGCAGTCCGCCTTGTTCACCGAATTAAGGGACCTGTCAAATCTGAAGGGGAAATGTGGCGCCTGCGAGTATAAGAACGTTTGCGGCGGCTGCCGTGCCCGGGCCTATGAATCAACCGGTGATTACCTCCAGGCCGAGCCCTACTGTCTGTACCAACCGTCACTTAAAATGAACAGCTAGGCAAATGAAACTCGACGATATCGATAAAAACCTTCTTGCTGTGATTCAATCGGAATTTCCACTGGCCCGTGAGCCATTCTCCTCGCTGGGAGCAAAGCTGGGTATATCGGGCGGTGAGGTTATCGAAAGAATCGAAAAGCTGAAAGCAACTGGTATCATTCGCCTGATTGGACCGATACTGAATCCCAAGAAACTGGGCTACCAGACAACGCTCGTAGCAGCCAAAATATCTGCTGAACAAATGAACAAAGCTGCTCAAATAATCAGAGGACATCCAATGGTAAGCCACTGCTATGAACGCGACCATGCCTTTAATATGTGGTTCACGCTGGCTGTACCTATGTCAGCTGACCTGGATGACACAGCGGGTAAACTGGGAGATCAAATCGGAGCTGAAACAACGTTAAACCTGCCGGCCATAGAGACGTTTAAAATAGGAGCTTATTTCCATGTCCAGAGCGGTAATCCCAACATATCATTGTCGCCCACACATGACCATCGCCCGATTTCTCATAATGACATGCACCTTACAGCCATCGATCGTGCTGTAATTAACGCCTTGCAGCCGGATTTGCCCTTAAAGGGTCGCCCGTTTGACCTTATGTCAACTGAACTAGACATCGATGCCGAAGAATTTCTAGATAGATGTCGGGCACTTCTGCGACGGAGAATAATGCGCCGTTTCAGCGCCTCCGTCAACCAGTACCAACTGGGATTTAAGGCTAATGCCATGTCCTGCTGGAAAGCAGCAAAGGCGACGGTGAATGCAGCGGGCAAGCGCATAGCTACATTACCAGAAGTCAGCCACTGCTATGAGAGACAGACAAACACGCTCTGGCCTTATAATCTTTTCGCCATGGTACACGCAAATAACAAGAAGCAATGTCTGGAAATAATTGATAAAATAGAATCGGAAGCCGGCCTAGACGGCCACGAACATATAAACCTATTCAGCACCAGAGAGATAAAGAAAACGAGGATTAAATATTCGGTATGAAAAATCGGGAGGCGCCGCACGCTTATTATCCCGTTATGCTCAATGTTAGAGACAAGAAATGCCTAGTAATCGGGGGCGGTATCGTAGCTCTACGCAAAGCTCGAATGCTTATGGAGCACGGCGCCAGAGTAGTCTTAGTCAGTCCCGAAATTGTCCCTGAGCTGAGCCAACTGGCAGATGGTGGTCTTATTAAGACGATAACCCGAGAGTATGAGACAAAGGATTTAAACGATGCCTTCCTGGTTATTGCTGCCACTGATAATGCACGGCTAAACGAAAAGGTGGCCACCGAAACCCGAAAGAAAAAGATACTGGTCAACGTTGTGGACAAACCTGATATTTCCGATTTCATCGTCCCCGCATATTTCAGGAACGGAGAGATAATCGTGGCTGTCTCCACGTCCGGTAAAAGTCCGGCGCTTGCCCGCAAAATTAAGAACGAGCTTGAAAACGAATTAAGAACTGAATATTCACAGCTTGCCGAAATTGCCGGTGATGTCCGTAACGAGTTAAAGAAAAAAGGAATTCCGGTAACCGCCGAAGAATGGCAGGCAGCCCTCGACTTAAATTCTCTCATTGACCTTATTAAACGGCACAAAATTCGGGAAGCTAAAGAAATAATGCTGGCCAAACTAACTTCAGTGACGTCAAGAGAATCATGAAAAAATCGTTAGGCATGCATATTTATGT
>CAYPRI010000037.1:0-16860 GCA_964413085.1 uncultured Dehalococcoidales bacterium | reverse complement strand
TCCCCCCGTTAATCAGCCACCTGTAATAGATTCATTATCAGCCGATAAAACTGAGGTTCCCACATCTACAGAGGTTCAGCTAGTCGCCCAGGCCAGCGACCCGGATGGCGACACGTTGACGTATCAATGGTCGACAAGCGGCGGCACATTCAGCGGAGAGGGTAGCAACGTCACCTGGACTGCTCCGGCAACCTCGGACAATTATACGGTCACGGTCACGGTATCGGACGATAAGGGTGATACTGCCAGCAAATCTGTGACCATAGCTGCCATATTTAAGCCTAATAACCCTCCATCAGTAACGGGGATGACTATTGACGGCATAGCTCCCGGAAAAGAAAATGTCGCCCGACAATGGGTAACGAAAACTATTCACTGCGCTGCAAGCGACCCGGACGGCGACCAGCTAACGTACCTATGGAGAGCTACCGGGGGCAAAATCACAGGAGAGGGAAGCACGGTTGCCTGGACTTCTCCTGGCGTTAACGGCGAATACACCGTAACCGTAATAGTAAGCGATGGCAAAGATGGTAAAGCCGAAGGGTCTATTACATTCAAGGTGCTCTGCTGCGGTAGAGGTTAAGGCAACCGGCTACAATTCAAGCTCCCAGTGTAACCAGTTTAACGTCGCCCCAAACGCCCATTCTATCGTCTTTGATTATAACGACACCTAACAGTTCCGGCATGGCTTCAACTTGTTTGATGATTGTATCTATATCCCCAGCAGCCATAACTCTATTGCCGATGGCTGTGGCTGCAGCATCAGCCAGTGCCGTGGAATGGGAGATCGCAATTACCGCATCGGCAGAGCCAAGGCTCAAGGAAGGCCCCACCGTACCCGAAGAGGTACAAATCCCCAACGGTGTCTTTTCAGGCTCTATTTCCAGTGCAATTTTTCCGGTAAAACAGGATTCTCCCGCATAAACACCTATCAGCCTTGTCTTCAGGACCCTGACAAATATATCGCCGCCATTCTCAACAATGGTTTCAGTCGAATAAGCCAGCAAGTCCCTGCCCACATATTCGGCAATGGCACCAGCTACCGCTGCCATTGGTCCGACGCCCACCTTCTTCGCCACTTGGGCCATTTCTCTAACAATCTCGGGGGCATCCCCTTCCACTACATAAGGTTCCAGGCTATGCAGGAAAAGCGGGTGGCTGCCGATATATTCTTCAAGAGGCTGGCGGTGTCTGATAATGGACTCTCGGGCTTCGGCTTCGAGATTTCTGGTGGCACTGATAAAGAGGTCGGTTTCTTTTATCACAACATTGAATGAAACCAGATCGTCGCTTTTAGTGGAGATGCGGTAGGTCCTGGGCTGATACATTCAGAAGTACAGCTCCATGGCATGAGGTGGACATGCTTTGACACACAACTCACAAACAACGCACTTGTCGTTGTCGAAAACTACTTTCCTTGTCTTTGGATCTACGGAAAAAGCACCGGCGGGGCATATGGTAATGCAGGCTCCGCAATGAGTGCATCTTGATTCGTTCCAGACCACATCCTGGCTCAACGATTGAATTTTGACACCGGTCTCGCTCAGATATTTAACCCCTTTATCGTAGCTCCTCTGCTCGCCGGTTAACTCCATGACGAGGATACCCTCCTCACCGGGAGTCACCGATGCCTTGAGTATATTAAACGCTAGGTCGAAATCCTTGACCAGCTTGTATACTATTGGCTCGTTCGTTAAACGTCTTGGAAAGTGCAGGACTATTCTCTTGGAAACTACAGGCATATTATTACTCCTTGACTACAGCATAGGGCGCTCCTCAAGCGGCTTGAAAACTATCCCCGACTCCACACCTGGCAGGGGCGCTACCGGCTCAGTCAACAAGAACTTACCTTTGCTAATCCAATCCTTCAGAATGCCAGCAATCTTCACGGCTCCCGGATAGCTGGACAGTGAAGCAGTCGGTATGTCTTGCTTCTGCAGTTTTATCGTACCACTCTTGAGCTCAGCATAGCTGACCTCTGCCAAAACATCGGATTTTCTCTGCGGATAAGCATCGGAATAATCTATTACCGGTGCAAAAATCTCTGCGTCCGTCACCATAGTATAACGAAGTATTTCCTCGGACAGTATGGGTATGGGCACTCCTATGCCCACAGTCAATGTAGCTCCATAACCTAAGAAACTCGTACCCACCAGCCATTCCGGCTTCATCTGTTTAAGGTCACCTATAACGGCTAAGGTCCCGGCCCCACGCTTGGGAACACCATTATCTCCACGCAGAACGTTGGGATTATGTTGGGTGCCCTGCCAGGCCACGAAACCTATGCCGCCACCCAGAAATATCTTGGTACCGATGCCGATCGTCTTATAAAGGGGGTCATTAAATAGAGGTGAGAGCTGACCCGCGGTAGAAAAGTTAGCATTGCCCAGCTTTGGCTTGAGCACACCCATGTATGTATAAATAGTCCGGTCAGACAGATTCACTGCTACGTTATAATTCTGATATGCATTTCTCATATCGAATAAGACTGCTTCGTTCATGTCCTTGAGCTTGATCAGTGTCTCAAGTTTCCGCCTGGGATAGCAATCAGTTCCGTAAGCAGTGGCCACCAGCCTGATGTCCTTCCCCGCTACAAGCTCTTCAATGACATGACCGCCGCCGTATCTGAACTCACCCGGGTAAATCCTGTTCTTGGGGTCATCATCAGGAAGAGCCGTGGCACCGAGAAAAATATCTACGGCGGCCACTCCCGTGTAAGCAGGCACGTCATTTAGGTATACCTTACCGCCGCCGAGCTTAATTCTGGGCTTGGTATGCCCGACATTGAAATAGGCGCCCGAAGAGCACATCGGCCCGAAGGTACCGGTAGTTACCACGTCGACTTCTTTAGCCGCCTGGCTGACGCCTTTTTTCTTGGCGATTTCTATTATCTCTTCGGCGGTAACTACAACCGCCTGGCCTTTTTTTATTTTGTCGTTAATTTCAGCAATTGTTCTCGCCATTTTGCCTCTCCCTCTGTATCAGCTCTCTAAGTTATTTCCTGAAGCAATTTCATCAATGCAGCGGGCTCTAAAATCTCCTGTTCGCCACTCGTCATGTTTCTTAAAGTTATTTTGCCGGCCTTGACCTCATTCTCACCGATAATGGCCGTATAATTGCTGCACAGACCGTTAGCCTGTCTCAGCTGGCCCTTGAGGCTTCTTTCTCCGGTAGCCATTACAGCGGCAATCTCAGCTCTTCGTAGCGTGGAAGTCAGCTTCATAGCTTCCAGCTTGGCTTCGTTGCCTACATAAGCAATAAATATCGGCTTTGCTGTAGCGTCAGGCGCAGCGATTTTTCGCTTCTTCAAATTGAGTACCACGCGTTCCATGCCTGAGGCAAAACCGATAGCCGGCGTAGGTTTGCCGCCCAACTCCTGGATAAGGTCATCATATCTTCCGCCGCCACCCAGGGCACTCTGAGCGCCTTCTCCGGGCGGCTGAATCTCGAAAACCGTCTTTGTGTAATAATCCAGGCCACGAACCAGCCTGTGATTCAATTCGAAGGGCAGCTTCAAGGCTTCCAGATAACCCACCACCGATTCGAAGTGCGCCAGGCATTCCCGGCACAGGAAATCAGTGCTCTTGGGCGCTGCTTTGGCAACCGGGTAACATGAATCCTTCTTGCAGTCCAGCAACC
Source organism: uncultured Dehalococcoidales bacterium (assembly GCA_964413085.1). GTDB lineage: Bacteria > Chloroflexota > Dehalococcoidia > GIF9 > UBA5629 > 9FT-COMBO-48-23. Next base: position 13,221 of record CAYPRI010000037.1, on the reverse strand, counting down.
GCAGCGGATTCTTCTCAAACCGTGATCTGCAGTCGGGGCACAAATCTTCCAGCTTTCCTGAATAGTAGCTTTTAAGTTTTTCCAGGTACCGGGGCCGGCATACCTTACAACCTATGCTATTTATGTACAAATAAAGGCCACCTATGCCCAGCGACTCGAACAAGCGCCAGGCCATGTCGATGACTTCAGCATCCAGCACCGCATCCCCGTCCCCGATAGCCTCAAAGCCGAACTGGTAATGCTGGCGGTAACGGCCGGCTTGAGGTCGTTCGTACCTGAATATTGTCGCCAGATAATAGAGTTTGACCGGTTGCGCCAGATTGTCCATGCCGTGCTCCAGGTAAGCCCGGCACACCGGAGCGGTACCTTCCGGCCTGAGCGCCAGAACATTACCACTCCTGTCTTCAAAGGTATACATTTCCTTGGTGACGATATCGGTACCTTCGCCTATGCTCCGGGTAAAAAGCTGAGCGTCCTCGAAAGCAGGCGTATCGAGGCGCTGATATCCGTAAAGCCGGCACAAGGAGATAGCGGACGACTCCACGAATCTCCAGTAACTCTGCTCTTCAGGCAAAATATCAGCGGTACCGCGGGGTGCTTTGTACAAGAAGGGTCTCCCTCCAGAGGCTACATTATAGCAGATTAGCTTCGCTGAGGGCATAGGAATCGCGTATACGTTTATGCCGCACTATTTGCCATGCCAGTGAGGCTCCCTTTTCTCGAAGAAGGACTTGATGCCTTCCTGGAAATCGTCGGTCTTGCAGCTGAGCTGGAAGGCATAACGCGTTGCCTCCCAGTGAGCTTCGAGCGAACGCTCCAGACCCATATACATAAGCTGCTTGGCCATCTGCACCGCAAAAGGCGCACCCATCATCATCTTTTTAGCCATAGCCATAGCTGCCGTCATAAGTTTCTCATCAGGGACGACCTCGCTGACCAATCCTATTCTCAACATTTCTTTGGCGTTAATAATTTCACCGGAAAAAACGAGCTCGCAGGCCTTGGACAGGCCGACTATTCTGGGCAGTAAAAAGGTGCCGGCACCGGTATCCGGCGTCATGCCCCTCAGCACAAACACCTGTCCGAACCGTGCACTTTCAGCGGCAATCCTGATATCGCAGTGAAGAGCAAATTCAGATGCGATGCCGACGGCGGCCCCATTGATAGCGCATATAGTCGGCTTGGGTATGCTATTAAAATACCAGAGCGACTGCCGGTACTCGGTAGAATCCTTTTGCCTCATCGCCTGAATCTCTATTTCAGACATAACCGGTACCGGGTCTGAGATATCCGTGCCCGCCGAGAACGCCCTACCTTTCCCAGTCAGAATCATGACCCTGATGCTATCATCTTTTTTGACATCCTCGATAAGTTTCACCATCGTCCTCAGCATAGCATGGGTGACGGCGTTCAGCTTTTCAGGGCGGTTTAAAGTGATAATGGCGACGCCGTCTTTCTTCTCATATAATACGTGCTCTTCAGACATGGTAACCTCCCGTGAAATGAACGTTGTAAATTGGATGCAGCCACAATTGTAACACAAAAGGGCTGCTCCAAATATATAGCCGCGGCTAATATAATAGAGCGATTTTTCTCGGCTTAAATAAAGAAGTCGGCAACGACGGCGCTGTGGTCCGAAGCCTCAGTTCGCCGTCCGGTCACCGTTTCGTAGTGTGGCCACTTTTTGGACGAAAACATGCCCCGCCGCTCTATATATACGTTTTGCAGACAGGATTTCAGTGCATCTGAGACGAGCAGATAGTCAAGCTGGTCTGTGCCCGTGCGATATGTCCCGCGCTGCGTTGCCTCAAGCTTCAGGTTAACATTATAAAGTCTAGGTTTCTGAAGCAAAGGTGACAAAGATGAACTGTCCGAAGGCGAGTTAAAATCACCGGCTACGACCAGATATTCCTGCTGCAGATTATGACCATCAATAAGCTCGGCAACACGCTGGACCTGTCCCAATCGACGGCCGTTGCTTAGAGGGTCGCTGGGCGGGCTGTATCCCATCGATTTAAAGTGATTCAGCATAAGGTGCAGCATCTTCTCTTCATTCAACTTAATCTGCAGTTCCAGGCAGTCACGTGAAAAAGTAGGCACCTGTTTATCGTTATACAGGGTCTTTTCGTTAACGTGGCTGCACAGCCACAGCACCGGCTTACGAGACATGACCGATACATCGATACCTCTGTCGTCATTGCCGTCTATAAGCAGTATAAATTCGTAGCCCGATTTACCTGCCGACTGAAGATACTGTTTCAGCAGCAAATCGTCGTGAAATTTCTGTAGCACCGGACGGTTCTCCACTTCAACCAGGCATAATATGTCGGCATCGATATCGCTTATGACGCGCGCCGTGTTTTCCACCGCAGCATCGTCAGCCTTATCACGCGTGAGCTCGACCCAACCCAGCCAGTCGGCTGCACCAGCCGCCTTATTATGTTTGCCGCGCACATCGTTGATAGTGGCAAAGCCCTTTAGCTTTCCTTTCAGTTCGCTAATTTTTTCGTGGTCAAATACATCCCTGCACAGCTCTGCCTGAAGCTTGGATACAAAACCAAGCAGCTTCAGAGACTCCTTTTTGTTTTCTCCGAAAATTTTTGGCCGGCTAAAGAGGTTTTCGCAGTTGAATGTGGCAATACGGAGATTAGTTGACATCTTCTCGCCTCCCCCTTGTCTACTTTGCGCCCCCTTGTGATGACGACACCAGTCTAGTTCTTATACGATGACTTGTCAATAGACACCAATTTGAATATATTATTACCTACGGATAAGCATCCAATATTGTTTCATTTCTAACGCCCATCGCTTGAACTATCTTCGCCCACTATATACTATGGAGATAAGATGCCAACTCGTCAGCGAATTTCCATAATTATCATCGCTGTGGTCCTGCTGCTCGGCGCCGTAGTAATCGTTTTCGACTGGCACGAGGCCAGTCAGTTAATAGGCGAGACAAACTGGTTTCTAACAATTGTAGCCTTACTGTTTACGGGCATCTCTTACTTCTGTCTGTGTCTGGCGTTCGTCATAATTAGTAGGCTCTTCGAAATTGACATCAGCCGCCTGAAACTATTTGAGATCGGTTATGTTTCGGTAGCCCTGGACAACATCTTGGCCCTATCAGGCGCCGGAGGATTTTCTCTCAAAATCGTATTAACTCGACCTTACGGGGTGAAAATATCAAGGGTCATTGCGGCTTCCATATATCAATCTTATTTCGATGGCCTGATTCTATTGGTCCTGCTTTTAGTAGGCCTTCTGTATCTCGTGTTTAGCCATACAGTCCAGGGGGCAGGGGCAGTGGGAATTATTTTGTCGGTCAGCATTATGGCCTTTTTTATTATTCTGGCCACAGTCAGTATTTTTATCAGCCGGATAAGGATGCCCATCATGCGGGCCTTAAACCGGATATCAAAATTCGTGGCACATAGGGACATTATGGCCTCTCTGAATACTTTTGACAGCAGCCTGTCATTCGGCTGGAGAGAAGCCCGGCAAAAGCCACTGATGGCGGCGTCAATACTGGGGCTTATGATAGCCAACTGGGCATTTATGTTGGTGGTTCTATGGTTTTGTTTCTATGCCCTTGGCGGCCCTATAAAGCCCGATGTTCTCATTACCGGCTTTACCATAGGTATTGCGGCTGGCAATGTATCAATGGTTCCCGGTGGCTTCGGCGTGCAGGAAGCTTCGATGGCCGGGATTTACGCTCTCATGGGTGTATCTTTAACCAAGGCATTGCTATCGGTGATACTTTTCAGGGTATGCTACGATATCATCCCCTACATAGCCAGCTGGGGTCTGTATAGAAGCATCTTTAAAAAACCTAAACCGAGCATTTAATATATACGGATTGGCACGCACTACTCCTCTTCAGGAGGCCTAACATTTTTAAAGAATAGCTCAAACAGACCAGCGTTGATTGCCAGTGCTGTAGTTGCCATCCAGATTGGAGCCGCCTGCGATACGCTCTGTATCAGGTGGGACGCTATTGTTGGCGTAATCATACTGGTTGCCTGCGCCGGCAGGCTACCCATAGCCGCCACAGTAGAACGTCTTTCTTCCTCAGCAACACCCATAACGAACGACTGCCGAATTGGCATACCGATAGAGTTAATAATAATCCTAAGAGTATAGGAAAGTGATGCCAGTAAGAAGGTCGGGGCTAGTGCCATTCCGGCCATAAAAATAACAGTAGCTGAGCGCGTAAAAACAATAGCTTGTACCGAGCCGAGCCTGTGGGCAACTCTTGGTGCAACTACATAAGAAAAGGCCGTGAGCAGATTTGCTACGAAATAAAGAACGGCAATCTCGGTTGACCCTACCCCATAACGGAACGCTAACCAGTAAGTCATGAACGGCCCGACAACACCGATAACGAATCCATTTATGCTGTTCGTGAGCCACAAACGACCTATTAATTTACGTGTCGAGATTTTTGCACCGGACTTCTTTGTTTTTACCGGCACAATACGCTTTTCTTGAATAGGTAAGCATAAAAGTATTACTGCCAGGCTTGATATAGAGGCAATCCAGAAGACCGGATGATAGGAATCAACCGCACTAAAATTGAAGTGTTCCCTGAGCAGGCCAGGCAGCACCGCTACAATTGAACCTGCCGCCCCGGCCAGTACTCCGATTAACGACAACATCGAGAAGACTGCGTTACGTTCTCTGTCCGGACTGCTGCTGGCAACCAGTGCCTGTTCCGCCGGGTAGAATGCACCGAAGCCGCCCCCGCTGCCGGCACCACCACCTCGAACAGAAGCCAGCGCGGCCATCGATGATAAAACCCAGAATTGAGTGGTCAGCGTAAAAACCGCTGCGCCAACAGCTGTTAAGCCGGCAATCACCATCATCATAAGCCTTCGACCGTAGCGGTCGGAAAAGATACCGACAATGACCGTCAATCCAGTCGAGCCCGCAAGGGCGATTGACAATAGATAGCCAACCTGAAGAGTGGAGTAATCGGCTGCAGAAACATATAGTGGAACAACAATAACAAGCATCGCCTGCAAAAAGCTCCGCACAGCCCGCGCTGCCAATAGCCAGGGAACGTTCCCCTTATACCACGCTGGAAGACGAATAGACATGCATAAGTCCCTAATTTTTATTATGCCAGATTTTATATAAGTGTTATTGCCACCAAATACGCCGTTTATAATCTCTTAGGCAAATGTCAGAGTCCAAACTTGCGGAACGCCAGATACTTGGGATAATCGATGGCGAATGTGAAAACGGCCGAGAATATCAGCGCAAAAAGCATCTGCAGAGGAGTTATCCGAGGAACTATCAAACCATATATACCCAGCAGGGCAAACAGAATAACGGCTCCGGCGGTACTCAGGATCAGTTCCCGTCCCGGGCAAGACGACCAGAAGTATTTTCTTTCCCTGACAATATAGACTCTGAACTGGCTGGTAAAAACGAGGGTAAGCATAACGAAGGTGCGCAGAGGTGCAAATTCCATATGGAAATAATGTTCACCGACAAAAAGCGCAATGGCGCCCTCCATGACCAGCAATGCTCCAATTATTAGCGAAGCAAAAGTAATATTCTTAACGTTCCACTCATTAGGACTAGCTGCGTACTCCACATTATCAGTCGCCAATGACATGGTTACGAAATCGTTGGCAAAGATAAGCAGTGCCATGCCCAACAATGAGAGGACTGTATCATGAAACCAGAAAAATCCAACGGTCAATAAGCCGATGACCTGGATGACCTTGGTCACCTTATTTATGACCCAAGTTAGCATTCTCTGGTAAATGTGTCTGCTGGTTTTTATGGCGTCAATTATTACCTTTACACCGGGTTCAGTTAAGACCAGACTGGCCGATGCCTTAGCGACATCCGTAGAATTGCTCACTGCAATACCCATCTCAGCTTGTTTCAGCGCTGGAGCATCGTTAACGCCATCGCCTGTCATGCCAACCAGGTGCCCCCTTGACTGAAGGAGCTTCACAATCCGATACTTGTCTTCAGGATATATCTCGGCAAAGCCATCCGCATCTTCCACGGCCTTCGCCTGCTCTTCTTCGCTTAAATGCTCTATTTCGTGGATTCGAATGATTCTGTTTCCGAGGGATATCCGGCCAGCAATTTCCCTGGCTATAGCTATGTTATCGCCGGTAAGCATAATTGGCCTCACGCCCAGTCGTCTGGCACCTTCAATCATATCTTTTGAATCTGGACGCGCAGGGTCTGCTAATGAAAGTAAGCCGACAAGCTTCGTGTTGGTCAGGTCGTTATCGTCAGACCTAGCTACCCCCAGCGTCCTGTATCCCTTTAGAGACATCTCTTCGACCATCTCATTCGCCGTCCTCACATTTTCTTTATCATTAACGTCCTTTGATATGGAGAGCACAACCTGGGGTGCGCCTTTGACAGCTTTAAATTGTTTATCATCGTAGGTGATAACAGCTTCTGTTATCCTGGTTGATGGTTCAAAGGGTGTAAAGGAAGTCTGCTTGTACTTACTTAAGTCAACCTTCATATTTTGGGCGTGTTCTATTACCACGGTATCGATGGCATCTTGACCGAGTTCTCCCGAAGCTAGCGCAGCCGTCAAAACTACGTCGTTATTGGAGTAGCCGGGAAAAGGGATGACGTCAGCAATGGATAACTTATTCTCCGTTATTGTTCCCGTCTTATCCAGACACAGAAAATCTATTGAGGCAGCATCTTCGATGGAATCCAGCCGCGTCACCAGTACGTTTTTTTTGGCGAGCTCTGTGGCTCCAACCGATTGTACAATAGTGAGAACGGCCGGCAAGGCCACCGGAACTGCACCCATCAAAAAGATTACGGCAAAGGTCAATATGGTAAGGATTCCTGTACCGATGAATACCGCATATCCTGCTACAATTGCCAGTGCTGCTAAAGCCACATACATCATATACTTGACTATGGCCATCATTACCTGTTCTTGATGCGATTGTGGTTTTGCAATTTTGACTAATTCGGCAGCTTTGCCGAAGTACGTATTTATCCCTGTGTTGACGACGATACAGGTGGCTTCTGCCCTCTTCACTATCGAGCCTGAAAAGATGATATCGGAGGGTAGTAGATCTGCCGGAAGTGATTCACCCGTCAAGGCTGCTTGGTCAACAAGTATCTCACCACTAATAATTTTGGCGTCTGCCGGAACTATATCACCAAGGCCAACACTTATAACGTCGCCGGGAACAAGCTCTCTGGCATTCTTGATCGTCCAAGTTCCGTCACGCTTCACCCTGGCTTTGACGGCCAGGCGTTTTTTCAGCGCTTCCAGCGCTTTTTCGGAACCTCGAGCCTCGGTGAAACCGATTATGGCGTTTACTGTCAGTAGAAAAAAGATAATTCCAGATTCGAGGTAATGTTTGAGTATATAAGCAAGTACCATGGCCGCCTCAAGCAGCCAGGGCATCGGTCCCCAGTAACGTGACAGGAAACTTAGTACGGGGTTTCTCTTTTTTTCAATTACCTCATTGAGTCCGAAGGTCTTAATTCGCCTTTCGGCTTCGGCTTCGTCAAGACCATTGATGGTGGCATTAAGAACCTGAAGGGTCTTTTCTATCGACAACTCTTTATAGTCAGATGTCTTTTTTACAGTTGGGCTATTCAACACTGAGGCTCCCATACTTATATTATAGTCAATACTTCATTTTTTTTATCCAGCTATTAAAATTATATGAACAGCAACAAATAAGAAAGAGGCAAGAAATGTCTGTCTGTTCTTCACAGATGAGGTGGTAGCTTAAATAGACGCGGTATGAATGGTTAATACATTTGTCTCAGGCTACATCCAGCTTTTAACTGTCGCTGACCTCGCCATTTATCCACTTAAGGTAATCTTCATTACCACCGACGATGGGCAGAGCAATTATCTCCGGCACTTCGTAACTATGTACCGATTTAACCAGCTCTACGATTTCGGATAGCAGCGATGCCTTTGTCTTAATGATAAGCAGGCTTTCCCGGGCTGACTCGAGCTTATCCTGCCACCAGAAGGATGAGTCCACTCTTGGTACAATATTTATGCAGGCGGCTTTTCTCCGGCTAAGCAGCAGTTCCGCAATTTTACGGGCTTCAGGTTCAGAACTCGTAGTAACAAGGACAACAATGTTATCTACGTTTTTCATATATATCTTTTTTCACCCTCACCCTAACCCTCTCCCGTCAAGGGAGAGGGAAACGGAGATTATCTAAGAGGGGAGTTGCCGCTATTAAACTCCACTTTTGACAGTATTATTCTTTCCTGCCTACTGCCAGCATTCTGTCAACGGCAGCTTTAGCCTTGATGCGAATTCTCCACGGTACCTTGACCTCCGGCGCCATCTCCTCCAGCGACCATAATACTTTCTCCAGTGTTATCAGTTTCATGTTAGGACATATCGCCTGCTCGGAAACTGGTATAAACTTTTTACCGGGGTTTTCTCTATTCAGCCGGTAAATTATGCCCATCTCCGTTCCCACGATCATTTCCTGAACGTCTTCCCTTTTGGCAAACTTTATCATGCCGCTGGTGCTCAATACCTCGTCGGCAAGAGCGATAACGTCAGGCCGACACTCCGGGTGTACCACAACCCTGGCCTCAGGATGCTCCTGTCTCAGCTTGATGATGTTCTCGGGCATTATCCTGGCATGAGTTGGACAGAATCCGGGCCAGAGAATCATCTTTTTACTGGTCTTCGTGGAGATATAGTGGCCCAGGTACTGGTCGGGTACAAAAATTATTTCCTTGGCATCCAGGCTTTCCACGACTCCAAGTGCATTGGCGGAAGTACAGCAAACATATGATTCGGCCTTGACTGCAGCTGAAGAGTTAATATAGCAGACCACGGTAGCTTTGGGATGCTCCCTTTTCTTTGCGCGCAGCTGTGGAGCAGTTATCATGTTGGCCATGGGACAGCCGGCGTGTGCATCAGGCAGCAAGACGGTCTTGTCCGGGCAGAGTACTGAGGCGGTCTCAGCCATAAAGTGAACGCCGCAAAAAACGATAATGTCGGCATCGGTCCTGGCGGCATTCTGACTGAGGTCAAGAGAATCGCCCACAAAATCAGCAATGTCTTGAATCTCACCCAGTTGATAGTTGTGGGCCAGAATTACGGCATTTTGTTTTTTCTTTAACTTCAATATTTTTTCTGTTAGCTCGGGCTGTCTATCCATGGTCGACTACCCTCCAATCGTTAGCATAGACATTCATCCTCTTTCCTCTAACGAATCCGATAAGCGTGATACCAAGTTCATCGGCCAGCTTCACCCCCATATCGGTGGGAGCAGATTTAGAGACGAGTATTGCAATATTTCTCTTAGCCGCTTTAATCAGTATTTCTGAAGAAACCCGGCCGCTGGTCAAAATGATGCGGCCATTAGTGGCAACGTCCTGCATAAGGCATTCTCCCAAGATCTTGTCAATTGCATTATGACGTCCTATGTCTTCACTGAAAATCAATATTTTTTCATTATCACATAAAGCAGCGCTGTGAACGCCACCCGTTGTCTTAAAAATCTGCGACCGATGTTGAAACTCCCTGGCCAGCTCCAGAATTTCATCAGAAGATAGAGTTGTTTTCGATTCTACCTTCTTCTGCCCCATGACATCTGCGGCGCTATAAAAAGAAGCACCCCTGCCGCAGCCTGATGTGATAAGTCGTTTAAATAATAACTGGTCAGCTTTCTTGATTTCCTCACTTGTATCCACACGGACGACGCCAGTCTTCTCATCCACTGTTATCTTTTTAATTTCATCCCTGCTCCTTAGCAGGCCTTCAGAAGAAAGAAAACCTACGGCCAGGTAGTCCAGGTGTGATGGTGTACAAAGCAGGGTGACAAGCTCCTGGTTGTTAAGAATTATGGTCAGAGGAAATTCCCGGGCAACGATATCTTGAACGCGCTTCTTATCACCTTCGCTTAACCGCCAAACGGGAACCTGCTCAACTTCGCCCAACTCTTACACTACCTCTATCTTGTCTCCGGCCTTAACCTTTCCGCCCTTAATAACCCTGGCAAACACGCCTTCTTCGGGCATAATGCACTTGCCCACTTGACGGAAAATGGCGCAACCGGCATGGCATTCCTTACCGATTTGAGTAATTTCAAGAACGGTCCGATTGCCCACCGATATCCGGGTGCCGACCGGCAGAGACAGCAGGTCTATGTCTTCAGTAGTTAAATTCTCGGCGAAATCACCGGGACCGAGCTCCAGGCCGAGGGCTTTCATCTTCTCGATGCTCTCCACGGCCAGTAAGCTGACCTGCCGGTGGGTGCAGCAATCCGCATGAGCGTCGCCAACAAGGCCAAATTCAGCCTTAAGAAGCCCTTCTACTACGTCCTTCTTTTTGGTTCCCTTTTTATCGCTCTTGCAGACAGCTATGACTTTAGCCATTTTGACGACAATTTATTACAGCTCTTTATTTAGTATCTTAGTTTTAAGAGTCTCCCATTGTTCAATGGTCAGGACACAGAGATTGCCTTTCTCCCCTATCTCAACCTTGTTGTCGGTTACCTTGACCACCGGGCAGCAAGACCCCTCTTTGCATAATGTAACAATTTTCATATCTCCTCCCATTAAAAATAAAATTGCTGGACTCTCCAGCTAGTAATTATATTATTCTTTGACTCGCTGGGTCGAATACCTAGGATTTGTCACCGTATTTCTCAAGCGCTTCGTAGAAGGCCCTCCAGAAGGGATCCACAATGGGGTGTTTAAGCTCCTCCTCACTTCCCTTCCACACCAGCACCATGCCCCGCTTGGGACTGGTCAACTCACCTACAATGGAAGCCTTAATGTCCTTTTTATTTAAAGCCTTTAATATATCCTGAGCTTTGTGCTGCCGACAGGATATAATCAAAGTACCTTCGCTGATCGATGCATAAGGGTCGATACCGAAATACCGGCATATTTCCGGGACGCAGTTCTCGACAACTATCTTTTCCATTTCCACCCTGACGCCTAGATTAGCCGCCTGGGCAATTTCAAATAGACCACCCCATATGCCGCATTCAGTGGCATCATGCATGGCAGTCACGCCGTTGTCCCTTACCCCGACTTTAACTGCGGCCATGGCATCATCCACCACAGACATCTTGTAAAATATCTGCTCGGCCCTTTTACGGAAATCTTTGCCGAACTCTCGCTCAATAAGTCCGGGAAACATAGCGGCAAAGATACCGCTCGCCTCAATGGCCGGCCCCTTGGTAATGATTATCTTGTCCCCGGCTCTTGCCATTCTGGGAGTGACATATTCCTCTTTGCTGCCGATGCCAACCATAGTAGCACCGCCGACCATTGGGTAATGACAGTTCTTATATCGACCGGTATGACCGGTTATGACTGCGATACCAAGTTTAGTACATTCTCGGTGCATGGTTTTCCATACGGTTTCCAATTGCCCGGCAGTGATGTCCATAGGCAGGTTTAGGTCGATAGCCAGATAGGTCGGCTTTAGCCCGCCGGTTACGGAATCGGAGGCAATAATATGAATAGCAAACCAGGCAGACCTTTCCCATCCGTACTCAGGCACAATAAATACCGGGTCGCAGGTAAAAGAAACCGCCTTGTCCCCTATCTCCACAATACCTACATCCACTCCATTCTGGGGCCCCACCAGAACTCTGCTGTTTTTGGCACCCAAATGCGGTAAAATAAGCTTCTCAAAAACATCAGGTGAAATTTTACCTATTTCCGGCATTGAATTCATAGGCCTGTATTCCTCCTTTACAGGGCGGTGAGCATATAAAATATCGAGTACGGGATTATTAATTGGCAGTCTTCATCAGGGGCGACATTGCCCTGAGTTTTGCCACGATACCAGGGAGTACATCGAGAACCTTATTAATATCGTCACCGGTAGTCCATTTGCCCAGGCTGAACCTCAATGAGCTGTGTGCCTGTAAATACGGCAGCCCCATGGCTACCAGAACATGTGACGGCTCCAGTTCCTCGGAGGTGCATGCTGAACCGGTGGAAGCACATATTCCCTCTAAATCCAAGTTCAACAGTACCGATTCACCCTCAACATAATTAATACTGATATTAACATTATTGGGCAACCTCATCGTCGGATGCCCGTTTAACTGGGTGTACTCTATGCCGGTCAGAATGCCTTTTATCAGCTGGTCGCGAAGAGAAGTTAAATTATTGGTTTCTTCGCGCATTTCCTGTTGCGCTATCTCAGCAGCCTTGCCGAAACCGACGATGCCCGGCACGTTTTCAGTGCTGGCGCGCCTGCCCCTCTCCTGGCCACCACCATGTATAAAAGAGCTTATTCTGGTGCCTTTTCTAATGTACAACGCGCCCACGCCCTTGGGCCCGTAAAGCTTATGTGCCGACATAGATAACAGGTCAACTTGCGACTTATTCAAGTTTACGGGAAGATGCCCCACGGTCTGGACAGAATCGCTATGGAAATAAACCTCAGCCTCTCCGGCAATAGTTCCGATTTCGGCCAGCGGCTCTATAGTGCCGCACTCATTATTGGCATGCATGACTGATATCAGGATGGTCTTTCTTGTAAAGGCCTTCTTGACATCAGCAGGGTCAACCATGCCATAGCTGTCAACGGGGAGATAAGTAACAGAAAATCCCTCTTTCTGTAGAAACTTGCACGTTTCCAAGACAGCATGGTGCTCGATTGAACTGGTAATTATGTGATTGCCCTTGCTTTTCAGGGCCAAGGCTATTCCCTTGATGGCAAAGTTGTCAGCCTCGGTTCCGCTCCCGGTAAAAACAATCTCTTCACTCCTGGCCCCGACGAGAGAGGCGACCTTGCTGCGTGCGCGTTCAACGGCGTCCTTCGCTTCCTGACCGTAAGAATGTATGCTTGAAGGATTGCCAAACGACTCATCGAAATAAGGCAGCATTGCCTTTATTACTTCAGGATGTGTGGGCGTGGTCGCTGCATAATCCAGGTAAATCCTTTTCATAGCTAACCTTCGACAATGTCTCCAACGACGGGGTCCACTCTGACGCCTGTCTCTTTGACCCAGTTAATCCCGGCATCAATCTCTTTATCGTCTCCCTCGAGTTCCAGCACCACCCAGCCCCTGTCTTCGGACACATCGGCACGACGTATATTCGTAACAACTTCGAATTTGCGAGACAACTGATAAATAACTGGCTCTTTTATCAACTTTCGCGGAAAGGTAAACATTACCTGTCGTTTAGCCATCGTGCCCTCCTATCTTCGCATACAGATTAACCTATAATGTACTTATATTTCAAACCTTCAGGCC
>CAYPRI010000036.1:4481-17925 GCA_964413085.1 uncultured Dehalococcoidales bacterium | reverse complement strand
CTCCGGGGGCGGCTCTCATTGTCTCGATCATGTCATCAATAAGACGCAGCACCGACTGGTCAATCTTGGGTACTTTCTTGGCTTTTTGTCTGAGTATGGAGGCGGGTAGAACCCGAATTGTACGTACGCTCATTTAAAGACCTATTAAACCATACCGACTGGATCGATGTCCACAGTCCAGCCTCGCGGAAAAACCACATCAGTCAAAAACTCGTCTAAATCAGTGCCGCATACAACCAGCTGACATCGATAATGACCCCTCAGGCGCGGAACAAAAGCGGGAGCCGGCCCAATCAATCGTATATTTGGGAGGCCGCGCCTATCTTTTTCCATCATCAGCAGCTGGAACATCCTCTGTGCCTCATTCAAGCAAGTTTTTTCATTTGTATGACTAAACATCAAGCTGGCTAAAGCGTTAAAAGGAGGATAACCAAATTCACGGCGATACTCCAGTTCTCTGTCAAAGAAAGTTGAGTAATCGTGTCGAGAGGCTGCTTGAATAGCATAATGCTCGGGACTGAAGGTCTGAATAATTACTCTGCCCGGCATAAAACCTCTTCCGGCCCTGCCAGCCACCTGACACAGTAGCTGGAAGGTGCGCTCGCCAGCCTTATAATCAGGCAAATTCAAACTGATGTCAGCGCTAATAACCCCGGCCAGTGTTACCTGCGGCAAGTCCAATCCTTTGGCCACCATCTGTGTGCCGATTATAATGTCGGCTTCATGAGCTCGAATCTTGGTTAAAAACTCCTCATGGACTCGATGGCTGGACGTCGCGTCGCTATCCCAGCGCAAAATACGGGCTCTGGGGAAAAGACGCCCGACTTCTTCTTCCACTCTCTGTGTGCCGACACCCAGGAACATCAGGTTCTTATCTAAACATTGCGGGCAGTCCGAAGGCACAGGGACCGAGTAACTGCAGTGATGACACACGAGCTTTCTGTTAGCAGAATGGTATGTTAGTGCTGTAGTACAACGTGAGCAGTGGAAAACGAAGCCGCATTTCCGGCATTGAATAAACGTAGCCGTACCCCGCCGGTTAAGAAATAAAATCGCCTGCTCATTGCGAGCCAGGACATCTGTGATTTCATTGGTTAAAGAGCGGCTGAAAAGGCCACGGTTACCTGCCTTAAGCTCTTGTCTCATATCAACAATGTTGACTTCCGGTAAGGTAGCGGGGCCAAACGGAGTAATGCGCTCCTTTACCTCAACCAGCTTATACTCACCTTGCTTAGCCCTGTAGTAAGTTTCCACATCCGGCGTGGCACTGCCCATTATGACTACGGCATTGCTCATCTCCGCCAGTTTAATAGCGACGTCTCGAGAATGATAGCGAGGTGACTTGTCAGATTGTTTATACGTCCACTCATGCTCTTCGTCTATGACAATCAAGCCCAGGTCAGGCTGGGGGGCAAAAAGAGCACTCCTTGGCCCTATGACAACATCGCAGCCGCCCTCCTTTATTCTATGCCACTCATCAAATTGCTCTCCCAGAGATAGTTCGCTGTGAATAACAGCCACGCGACCCGGAAACCTGGAGGCAAAACGCTCAATCGTCTGTGTAGTAAGCGCAATCTCAGGAACAAGACAGATGCCTCGTTTTCCACCGGCCACCACTTCGGATAGCGTTCGTAGATATATCTCCGTTTTGCCGCTGCCGGTGACACCATGGAGCAGGAAAACCGGGCTTCTATTCTCAGCCGCTGAAGACATACCGTCTTTGATTGTCCGCCAGGCAGTCTGCTGAGACGAGGTAAGCTCAGGCGGCAGAGTGGCCTTAATTTTCATATGAGCTAACGGATCCCTTCTCATTATGGTCTCAACTTTGGACACAAGACCTCGATTTTGTAGAGATGCAATCACCGGCTTGGCAGACGGAATAGACTTCCTTGCTTCAGTGACCAAAACATCTCCAGCGCTTCTAAGTAGCAGTTCGAGCAGCGCCGCTTCTTTGTTAACACCGGCTGCTTTCAACCTTAAGATTTCTTCCTCGGTGTCACTTCTGCCTAATAACAGCCTTAAATGGCTTGCCAGCTTTGGTTTTATTTTAGGTTCCTCAAGCCGCTGACTTTTCACGACCAGCCCACTCCGCAACAGTTGCTGAATAATCGAATCGGCTCTACTTTTGCCCGTCTTCCTCTCAGCTTCCCTGATGCGCACTTCATCGTTGTTTTCGAGAAGTTGAATAAATTGCTTTTGTTCTGGGCTTAGTTCGACACCGGCCGGAACTGGTAGTAACTTTATAAAAGTAATCAGACGGCGTTCGAATCCAGGCGGTAACATTAAAGCCACGGAGTCAAAAAGTGGTGCGAGATAATGTTTGCTTACCCAGAGAGCGACCTCAACTTGAACCGGGGAGAGTAAAGGAAAGGACGTGATGAGGCTAGTAATTTCCTTGGTCGACTCAAAAGAGGGGTAATCGCTTAGCTTGACTACGATGCCCTGCAGGACCTTTGGGCCGAAAGGGACCCAAACGGCCTGCCCGATACCAATATTTAGCTCAGGTGGTACTGAATAACAAAAACTACGACGTTGAGCAATAGGCGAGTTGACAGCAACTTCTGCATAGTTCATTCAGTTTCTTTGGCTTCTTCAACCCCTTCTTCAGTCGCACCCTGATCCGCCACCGGCTCTGCAATTTCACCTTCTAATCCGACAGCCTCCAGAGCTGCCGCTGTTTCCGCCATTCTTTCCCGCCTCTCTTTAAGTCGTGCTTCACGTGCACTTAGACGGCGGATATAGTACAGCTTGGCCCGTCGAACTTTTCCGTGTCTGACCACTTCAACTTTTTCCAAAGCCGGTGAGGCAAGTGGAAAGGTATGCTCTACACCTATCCCAGAGGTAACGCGCCGCACTGTAAAGTTACCGCCGGCGGCTCCCTTTCTGGCTCTAACGACGAGACCGCTCAACGTTTGTACTCGCTCCCGGTTAGCTTCCTTGATCTTAAAACTAACCTTAACCGTATCGCCAGGGCTTACCTGTGGTATCTTACGCTTTACCTTAGTCAGTTTGATAGACTTGATATCCATTTATTATTACATCCCTTCTGCAACTTAATTTTTAGAGACTTTGCTCAGAAACTTTTGGTCTTCCTTGGAAAGGACAGCCTTTTCAAGCAAGTCGGGGCGGCGCTTTGCCGTCCGCAGCAAACTTTGCTGTCGACGCCACTTGGCAACCTCGCCATGGTCGCCGGATAACAATACCGGCGGTACGGTCCACTCGCGAAATATCTCCGGGCGGGTGTACTGTGGATATTCCAGGAGGCCTCCCACATGTGACTCCTCGGTTAACGACTCATCGGAGCCCAGTGCCCCAGGCAGCAGTCTGACTACACAATCGGTGACAGCCATAGCTGCAATCTCGCCGCCGCTGAGTAGATAATCACCTATACTGATTTCGTCGGTGGCTAAACATTCAGCGACTCTCTCATCAACACCTTCATAATGACCACATATAAGAATAAGGTTACTGAATCCCGATAAATCTTTGGCGATAGCCTGAGTGAAAAGTCTTCCCTGAGGACTAAGAAGAATTATCGGTATGTTTGATCCCATCTCCGCTGTGATGCCCTCCACCGCTTCGAATATCGGTTCTGGCTTAAGTACCATGCCGGCCCCGCCTCCGTAGGGATAATCATCCACAACGTGATGCTTATCATGCGTGTACGCACGGATGTCGTGAAGCCTGATGTCAACCAGACCGTATTCTCGAGCTCTGGCAACAATGCTGCAATTCAGCACACCCTCAAACATCTCAGGAAATAAGGTCATGATATCGATTCTCATTAATTAGCTCCACTGTGACCGCAATCAGATATTTTGCCTCCGATAATATCCAGAGCATGTGGTAATACTGGAAGAATCACCTCAAGACACTCCGTAACTGCCTTAGGGCTGCCAGGCAGATTAATAATCAGGCACTTGCCGCGAATACCGGCAACTGCTCGACTCAGTATCGCCTCCGGCTTCTTTTTCATTGTTTCTATTCTTATTGCCTCCGTGAGGCCTGGTACAACCTTATCGATAACCTTTAACGTGGCCTCCGGCGTAACATCTCTGTCAGAGAGGCCTGTCCCACCGCTGGTCAGTACCAGCTCAAGCTTACCGTCATCGCACCATTCCTCGAGCTTATTCGAAATGATATCCGCCACATCGGGCACGACTTCATACTTCAAAATATCCAGATTAAGTTGCTTGATAGCTTCCCTAGCGGCCTCTCCACTCTTATCCGGTCGCTCACCACGCCAGCCCCTATCACTGATCACGAGTATACCGGCTCGCACCTGCATATTGTACCATACCACTCCCAAACCATAAAACCGATAAGCCGATAGATACTTTAGTACTGGGTCGCTCTATGGTCATTGCTGATGCTATCACTATATATAGGCATTATTCAGTGAAAACCACTATTTATTGGGAAATTTCGGTAAACCGTTATAATCAGGTGGCGAAATTTTTAAAAATTGAACGAAATTTTGTGGGAAAGGTATTGACAAATATGGTGTTATGTGTAATATAATGGGTAAAAGTGGGAAAAAGTGGTAAAGGAGGTATACGATGATGATTGATTGTGTTCAATATCGAGTAGCCAACAGTAGACTGTTCTACTTCTTAAAAGAGAATAGCCATACTAATCTCGAACTCCAGTTAATCCATTTCTGGGCACGCCACCCCAGAGCCAAACTCAGTCTCTATACAATAGCCAACGCTCTGGATACCGCCAGGATTAACTTGAGGGAATCCATCCGAACCTTAATTGAGAGAGGAATATTACAAGAACAGGAAGACGGTAACGGCCTCATCACCTACTCCCTGGCCAGCGACCCCGAGACACTGGAATATATTGAAGAACTGGCCCGACTTGATTGGAACGAAATCCGAATCCTGGAAAAACAACTAGTAGGTGAGCCGGTACTGGCCTAACTAAACGAATTTGGGCTGATATGTTTCTCGGCGAATACGAATATAAGGTCGATAACAAAGGCAGGCTGCCTTTGCCTCCTAAATTCCGACAGGAATTAATGGGTGAACTCGTTTTGACCAAAGGGCTCGAAAAATGCATCGTCATATATCCGATTGAAGAATGGCGCAAGATAGCTAACGCCCTTTCAGCTAGGGCCCTGCCTTCCAGTAAATTCAGGACCATGAACCGGGCCATGTTCGGAACGGCTTTCAGCTTAACACTGGATGCCCAAGGCAGAGTAGCTCTTCCAGCAATGCTGCGAAATGGAGTCGACATCGGTGACAGAGCCTACGTCGTCGGTACCAATAACTTCATTGAAGTATGGAATCCTACATTGTGGGAGAAAGAAAAGGCAGCCGCTGAAGAGCAGTTGTGGCAGAACATAGAAAGTCTCGAGGAACCACGATGAGCCTGACCATGACTATGCCTGTTCATAAATCTGTGCTGCTCAATGAGGTTATCGAAGCCTTGCGCCCTCAATCGGGCAAAAGGTACGTTGATTGCACTCTAGGCGATGGCGGACACGCCGAAGCCATTCTGGCCAAGATACAGCCCGATGGGCGCCTCTTGGGTATCGATGCCGATCCCATGGCTATTACGGTAGCTAAAAACAGATTAGCCGATTACACCGATAACATGGTCCTGGTAAATGATAACTTCCTTAACCTCGAGGTAATTTGCAAAGAAAAGGAATTTTTACCTGTTCACGGTATCATTTTCGACCTGGGTCTGTCATCGGCGCAGCTCGATAATTCCGAACGTGGATTCAGCTTCCAGCAGTACGGCCCATTAGACATGCGTTTCGACCCGACCCAGCAGTTTACCGCAGCGGATGTGGTAAACACATTTTCGGAAGAAAAACTGGCCGATATTATCAGGGACTACGGCGAAGAACGATTTGGCCGGCGCATAGCCCGCTGTATCGTTAATAGCCGTCCAATCAACAGCACGCTTGAATTAGTGGATGCCATAGAAAAAGCTACCGGCGGTTATCGGACAAAAATTCACCCCGCTACCCGTACCTTTATGGCACTCCGTATATACATCAACCATGAGCTAGAAAATCTATCAGCCGCCTTGAAACAGGCATTAAACTGCCTTGATCGCGGTGGCCGGCTGGCAATAATCAGCTACCACTCACTCGAAGATAGAATCGTCAAACAATTTATGCAAACTGAAAGCAAAGGTTGCATTTGCACGCCCGATGTACCTGTTTGCCAATGCGGCCATGTAGCCACCCTTAGGATAATAAATAGAAAGGTAATTACCCCATCGGCTGCGGAAACTGAAGCCAATCCTCGCAGCCGCAGCGCTAAGCTCAGAGTAGCCGAGCGCCTTTAACAAAGAAAACTGTTAATGGAGGAGGTTCCACTTAAATAAAAACTAAGGAGGACAAAACGGCCATGAAGAAACTCATCTCAGCTATCGACGTAGGTACCACCAAAATATGCACCATCATCGGCTCGCTCGACTCCGGGGGCAACGTACAGGTCCTGGGAGTCGGTCTCGTGCCGTCGCATGGAATGCATAAAGGCATGGTGGTCAATGTCGAGGAGGCGAAAGAGTCGGTCACGGAGTCGATTAGGAGGGCAGAACAGGCAAGTGGATTAAAAGTCGAATCGGCTTACGTAGGTGTTACGGGCAGACATATAAGCTCGATTAACAGCCACGGCGTGGTAGCTATACCGCGCAACGACCGCCTGGTCCGGCACGATGACTTGAAGCGGGTGCTCTCATCCGCCCAGCAGGTCAATCTTCCGGACGACCGCAGGATACTGCATGCCATACCCCGCAACTATGCCCTTGACAGCCAGGAAAGGATTAAGAATCCGGTTGGTATGCACGGCTTCAGACTGGATGTGGAAACCCACATTATCACCGCTGCGATATCCTCGGTCCAGAACCTGGTCAAGTGCATCCGAAGCGTCGGCGTGGAAATCCAGGACTTGATACTGGAGCCGCTGGCCAGTGGTGAAGCGGTTTTGACGCCTGAGGAAAGAGAAGTGGGCGTCATATTGGCCGACATCGGTGGCGGTACCACCGATATAGCCGTCTTCAAGGATGGAAGCATCTATCACACTTCCATTATTCCGGTAGCTGGTTATCAAGTTACCAGCGACCTCTCCATCGGCTTGGGCTTACCTTTCGAAATAGCCGAAGCCATGAAAAAGAAGTACGGCAACGTCTATCCCGAGGTTCTCACGAAGAACCAGGATTCGACACTCACTGTCGAAGACGGACACAGCGTGTCTTATAGTGACCTGTGCAACATCATAAAAGTCCGCATGGAAGAGCTGTTGAGGCTCATTCTTCTGGAAATGCCGGATTCAAACTATGCTTCGCTGGCTCCGGCAGGCCTCGTCCTGACCGGCGGCTGCTCAAACCTGGCCGGGCTAGAAGCCCTGGCTCGTCAAACGATTCGCATACAAACGCGAATCGGAGAACCAATGGGCGTCTACGGTATTACAGATATCCTTCACGACCCGGCTCACTCAACCGGCGTCGGGCTTCTACTGTGGGGAACCAGAAACCACAGCAGGCCCGCCTGGGAAGCCCAGAAGAAGAGCGGCGTCTTCGATGGTTTCATGACTGTACTGAAAAAATTCTTTGGTGTCTAAGATGACACAACTTAAATAAAGGAGGGAAATAAGAAATGGCAAAATCAACATTTTCCAATGCATCCGCCAGAATAAAGGCCATAGGCATTGGCGGCGGAGGTTCCAATGCCATCACCCGGATGGTTCGCGAGAGCATCAAGGGCGTGGAATTCATAACCATGAATACCGATGCCCAGGCTCTGGCGCTGTCCGAAGCCCCTATACGCGTTCAACTTGGAGAAAAGCTGACACGCGGACTGGGTGCCGGCGGCGACCACACAGTCGGACAAGGCGCCGCTGAAGAGAGCCGACAGGCTATTGCAGAAGTAGTATCCGGTGCCGATATGGTCTTCGTCACTGCCGGTATGGGCGGTGGCACCGGCACAGGCGGCATACCGGTAACCGCCGAAGTCGCCCGCGAGAGCGGCGCATTAACTATCGGTATCGTAACCAAGCCTTTCAGCTTCGAAGGCACTCGACGGAGCAAGGTAGCTGAGGAAGGTGTCCTCCAGCTCTGCGATAAAGTAGATACGCTGGTTATCATCCCTAATGACCGCCTGCTTGAGCTATGCGACGCTAAAACAACCGTTGACAACGCCTTCAGGCTGGCTGACGATGTCTTGAGGCTGGCCGTCCAGGCAATTGCCGAAGTAGTAACCGTACCTGGATTGATCAACCTCGATTTCGCCGATATCAGGTCCATCATGAAGAACGCCGGACCTGCCTGGATGTCTGTAGGCCGCGGCTCAGGCCAGAATCGCGCCGTAGAGGCCGCACGAGCCGCTCTGGCCAGTCCCCTGCTCGATGTATCCATCAACGGCTCCAAGGGCGTTCTGTTCAACGTCACAGGTGGTAGCGACCTTACCCTGTTTGAATGCAATGAAGCTGCGGAAGTCATTGCGCAGGCCGTTGACCCTGACGCCAACATAATCTTCGGCGTCGTTTTCAATCCTCAAATGGAGAGCGAAATTCAGATTACAATTATCGCCACCGGCTTTACAGCCCATTACGGCGCTGGAGTCCCAACTGAGGCAGAATTGCGCCGATTGCTACGTGGCGTCGCTGAAGATAGTCTCGACGTCCCGTCGTTCCTACGTCGGACGTCTTCCTCATCGCATTACCCTGCAGCTCAACCCGTTCCTCCATCTCAGGCCCGAGCACCGCGTTAACCCTCCATTAACCCTCCATCCTCCCCAGCAGAGCGGCAACCCCAATTGCCGCTCTGCTATTTTTTATCTTTGTTATGTAATTTACTACTTGACACCCTCTATATATTGGGCTAAAATGTGCGAGCACCACATTCTGTAGGGGTAGTCAGGTGAAGTGTTCGTATTGCGGTGGTAACGAATCCAAGGTGATCGATTCCCGGAATATTGAGGATGGAATTAGGCGTCGCAGGCAATGTCTCTCTTGTGGTACCCGTTTTACCACCTACGAGCACTTGCAGTCCAGAAATCTTTTCGTCATTAAAAAAGATAATAGACGGGAAGAGTTTAACAGAGACAAGGTGCTGTCCGGTATACGTAAAGCCTGTGAAAAACGCCCGCTGCCCACAGGCACCATAGATAAAATCGTAGACAACATCGAAGTTGAGCTTTACCGCCTGGGAAAAACCGAGGTTCCGAGCTCAGTTATCGGTGACATGGTGATTGAAAGGCTTCAAGAACTCGACCATATAGCCTATATTCGCTTTGCCAGTGTTTATCGCGAATTTACCGACATTGCCGACCTGAAACAGGCTGTGGATACGCTGGTCGATACAGAGGCTCAGGTGCCGCCCGCGGGCCAGCTTCCACTCATTGCTCCGGAAGAGTTAACCGTTCTGGGACGACGACAGCGGAGGAGAAAATAATGGCGGTTCGTTCAATGAAAAATCAGCCAGGTGGTGACAACCACAACCGCATCGCTCGAGCTATTTTTGCCGCTGCTGAGTCGATGGGCATTAAGGACAGGAAATTACTGGAAGAGCTCACCAGCCAGCTAATTCAAAGGTTGGAACCAACCCCGATGCTACCGGGTATGGAACATCTGGTTCCCGCTCACCAGACGCAGCTGCCCTCTGACTTCCAGATAGAGGTGGCAGTGAAGGAAATTCTGGCTGAAAAGAACCGGGCTGAGGCTGCCGTAGCCGAGGAGAAGGTCGAGGCTGAGCCGGAAGTCAAAAAAATCAGACCACCGGAGAAACCTGCACACAGAACCAGAGTAAAAGCTAAACAGGGCCTGGAACTGACGGAAAATGCCATTACAGTCCTGGAAAAGAGATACTTAAAAAAAGACAGCCAGGGACAGATCGTTGAAACGCCAGAAGAGTTATTCCGGCGCGTGGCCAGACACATTGCCTCAGCCGAACTGAAATATAACCCTCAAGCAGACACCGGCAGCTGGGAAGAGAAATTCTACGGCCTAATGGCTTCTCTGGAATTTTTACCCAATTCTCCTACCCTTATGAATGCCGGCCGTGAACTGGGGCAGCTGTCCGCCTGTTTTGTCATTCCGGTAGAAGATTCCATGGAATCGATATTTGACGCCGTTAAATACACAGCCTTAATCCACAAAAGCGGCGGCGGCACCGGCTTTTCTTTTTCCAGACTCAGACCTAAAAGAGACAGGGTTGGTTCCACGGGCGGCATTGCCAGCGGACCGGTATCCTTTATGCGGGCCTTCGATACTGCTACCGACGTTATAAAACAGGGCGGCATGCGCCGGGGCGCCAATATGGCCATTTTAAACGTTGACCATCCCGATATACTTGATTTTATCTCGGCAAAAGAAGACCCCAAGGCACTGACCAACTTCAACATATCTGTCGCCGTCACCAATGAGTTTATGGAAGCCGTGGAAAGGGGCAAAGAATACAACCTGATAAACCCGCACAATAAAGAGGTGGTAAATAAACTCAACGCTAGGGAGGTCTTCGATAAAATAACTGAAATGGCCTGGCGTACCGGGGACCCGGGTGTGGTCTTTATCGACAACATAAATAAGAACAATCCGACTCCTAAACTGGGCAAAATAGAGAGCACCAACCCCTGCGGCGAGCAGCCTTTATTGCCCTTCGAGTCGTGTAATTTAGCCTCCGTTAACCTGTCGAAGATGGTTAAGAACGATAATCACAAGGCAGAAATCGATTATCACAAGCTGCGTCACACCATCAAACTGGCCGTTCGTTTCCTGGATAACGTTATCGACGTCAATAAATTCCCGCTGCCTCAGATTGATAAAACGACCAAGGCCACCAGAAAAATAGGCCTGGGTGTGATGGGATTCGCCGATATGCTGCTATTGCTACATATACCATACAACTCAGATAAGGCACTGGAAGTGGCCGAAAACGTAATGCGATTCGTAAATGAAGAAGCCACTAAAAAATCTGTCAAACTGGGCGAGGAAAGAGGGCTGTTCCCAGCTTTTAAGGGCAGCGTCTATGACACTGAAGGCGGATTGAAGCCCAGAAATGCCTCCCGAACCACCATTGCACCGACCGGTACGCTGAGCATAATCGCCGGTTGTTCCAGCGGCATCGAGCCTCTATTTGCGCTCAGCTACACCAGACACATACTTGATAACCAGCAGCTGGTTGAAGTCAATCCCTACTTCGAAGAGACAGCCAGAAGTGAAGAATTCTATTCCACCGAGCTCATGCAGCAACTTGCCGAAGGAAAGAAACTAAAGGACGTTGAAGACATACCGGAATGGGTAAAAGACACCTTCGTCGTTTCCCACGATATCACTCCCGAGTGGCATGTAAGGATGCAGGCTGCCTTCCAGAAATATACCGACAGCGCCGTTTCCAAAACGGTGAACCTTCCCCATGAGGCCACCATAGACGACGTGGCTCAGGTCTACATGCTGGCCTATAAACTGGGATTAAAAGGAATAACTATATATCGCGACCGCAGCCGAGATAGCCAGGTCCTTAACATCTCCCATACCGAGGAAAAGAAAGAACCCGGACTTACGCCCAGGCCGAGGCCGAAAGTCACCAAAGGGATTACCGAGCGGGTAACCACCGGCTGCGGTTATATATACGTTACCGTAAATTTCGATGAGAAAGGCATCTGCGAAGTATTTTCCAGCCTGGGAAAAGCTGGCGGCTGCGCTTCAGCACAGCTTGAGGCCACCAGCCGTCTTATTTCTTTGGCGGCCAGGTCGGGTATCGAGATAAGCTCGGTGGCCAAACATCTCCGTGGTATCCACTGCCCATCGGTCGCCTGGGAAGAAGGTCGCGCTATCCTCTCCTGCGCCGATGCCATAGCCAGCGTTCTGGAAAAATATGTAACCGATAAAGAAGCTACGACAATCAAGGACAGCGGCCTGACTAAGAATTGGGCAGGTCAATGCCCGGAATGTGGCAACATGTTAATTTACCAGGAAGGCTGCCATATTTGCCCCAGTTGCGGCTATACTAAGTGCGGGTAATAAGGAATAGAGTTCGGAAGGGAAGGAGTTGTGGATAGCCGCGAGCATAGCTACTCTCAAGCCTATAAGCAAATAGCCAGAGTCACCAACTCGCTTCTGCCGCTTAAAAAAGTCCTTAATTCTATTGCTAAGAGCACGGCCAAGGCATTGAAAGCCTCGGGCTGCTCCATCATGCTGCTCAACCCTCAAAAGGCCCACCTGGACATCGTAGCTGCTTTCGGCCTCAGTGATTTGTACCTCCGCAAAGGCGCAGTGAAAGCCAGCGAGAGCCTGCCGGAGGTACTGAACGGGGAGACTGTAGCCATTTTTGATGCCACGCAGGACACTCGGACCCAATACCCGGAGGCTGCCGAAACCGAGGGTATAAGCTCGCTGCTGGCAACCCCAATAGTTCAAAAGGGTGAGGTAACCGGCGAAATAAGGGTCTACGCACGTGAACCCAGACAATTCGCACAGGCCGATAAAGACTTCGCTGCCTCGGTGGCTAACATTGTGGCGCTTACGCTGGAAAAAACAGAGCTCTACCAGTTGCTCAATACAGAACATGAAGAAGCCATGGCTAAACGGCGAAAATTGCCCGGCACGTCGAAATTACCTTCGGCTCCGCTAAGGCCAGACAGCTTTGGCCATCCCAGCGAAGAGGAGTTCGCCAGATTGCTCGATTTTTATCGCATTGAATGGCTCTATGAGCCTCGCTCTTTCCCATTAGCCTGGCGGGGCAACAAGGTGGCAGAAATGTTCACCCCTGATTTTTATCTGCCCGAGCTGGATATTTATATAGAGCTGACCACCTTAAAGCAAAGCCTGATAACTGAGAAAAACCGAAAGCTGCGGCGCCTCAGAGAGCTTTATCCCGAGGTCAATATAAAACTACTGAACAAGAACGATTATCTCCGTCTGCTGGCCAAGTACGGCTATGGAAAGGTCGGAGAAACCAAAATTGAGGGCATTGACCACGTGCTATTTACACGTACCCAGATTCAGAGACGGGTTAAGACGCTGGCAAAACGCATAACACGCGATTACAGCGATAGAAAACCGGTATTGGTGGGTATACTTAGAGGCGTTGTCTGTTTTATGTCCGACCTGATGCAGAATATCCCCCTCCCACTGGCAATCGATTTTATGGCCATATCCTACTATGGCACCGGTAACGAGTCCTCCGTCAAAATAACCAAAGACCTGGATACAAGCATTGCCGGTCAGGATGTATTGATGGTCGAGGACATCGTTGATACAGGTATGACCTTAAATTACGTCCTTAACCACCTGGCGTCGCACAAACCGGCCAGCCTTCGAGTTTGTACACTGCTGGATAAACGTGTCCGCCGATTGGTTGATGTGCCTCTGGACTATATAGGCTTTGAAATTCCTGATGAGTTCTTGGTGGGTTACGGGCTGGACTATCGAGGCGAATACAGAAATTTATCTTTTATCGGTGCCCTGAATCCGCAGCTGATCGA
>CAYPRI010000036.1:0-4381 GCA_964413085.1 uncultured Dehalococcoidales bacterium | reverse complement strand
GAGGCGAATACAGAAATTTATCTTTTATCGGTGCCCTGAATCCGCAGCTGATCGAAAAAGAACAACACAAATAAAAAAGCCCCAAGTAACCTCGCCTTTCCCGGTTCCACATCCTCTGGCACTTTTCGGCTTTCGCCTACCTTGTACCAGCGCCCTGCCTCCCCGGTCTTAGCTCAATTACTTGGGACCATTTATAAGATACCATATTCAATATACTTTGTCAATACCCCACGATTAAGTTATAATACATTTCATAAGATATCATTATTTTTCACCCATAATTGAACACCTTCCCTGCTCAGTTTAGATGGAGCGGACATCCCCTTAATTTAGCATATATTAATTGTGGAGAATATTATGAAAAAGATTTATATCGTAGACGTAACCAACCGCGATGGTGTACAAACGGCCAAGCTCGGCTTATCCAAGCTGGAAAAAACGATGTTGAACATTTACCTGAATGAGATGGGCGTTTTCCAGTCGGAGTACGGTTTTCCCACCACCAGACACGAATCGCTTTACCTCCAGGCAAATCTGGAACTGGCTGAAATGGGCGTTCTTAAGCCCATGCGCCTGGGCGGCTGGATTAGAGCTCAGGCAGAAGATGTAAAAACAGCCTTCAAGCTGGTTCCCAAGATAGAGCACCTCAATCTGTCTGTTTCCACCTCCGACCAGATGATACAGGGTAAATTTCAGGGTAGAAAAACTAAGGATGACATTCTGCAGATGATGGTCGACGCCGTGGATGCGGCCCGGGAACACGGTGCCAAATCGATTGGTGTAAACGCTGAAGATGGCTCTCGAACAGACCTGGATTATCTGATTAAATTCGGCCTGGCAGCCAAAAAGCACGGCGCCGACAGGCTGAGATACTGCGATACGCTGGGTTACAACGACCCGTTTACTATTTACGAGACGGTAAAGGCACTGGCTGAAAACGTAGCCATGCCTATTGAGATTCACTGCCACGGCGACCTGGGCATGGCGGTGGCTACATCGATTGCCGGAGCCAAGGGCGCCATCGACGGCGGGCAGGACGCCTATATTAACACCACCGTAAACGGCATCGGTGAAAGAGCGGGCAACGCCGACCTGGTGGCCACTCTTCTGGCAGTAACCAAGTCAAAGGGCTTCGCTGGCAAATACCAGCTGGGCATGCCCATCGATTTATCCAAGTCCTGGAAAATTGCCAACTTCGCCAGCTACGCCTTCGGTGTGCCCATTCCCATAAACCAGCCCGGCGTCGGTGCCAATGCCTTTGCCCATGCCTCGGGTATACATGCCGACGGCGTACTTAAGGACCCGCAGAACTACGAGCTATATGACTACACCGAGCTGGGAAGAGGCGAGCCGGTTACCGTTGAGACGGGCAGAGAGATATGTTCCGGAGAATATGGAGGCATATCCGGCTTCAGGCACTTGATGAAGAAGATAGAGGACAAGGTGGGCGGTAAAGTTGAAGAGCAGGTGGGCGATGTGGTCGAGATAGCCTTTGCCAGCGCTGAGGAAGCCGAGAAAGTGCTGGAACTGGTCCGCTATGCCAACGTTTGTGCTCAAAAACCGCTCGTCGAGGATGAGCTCCTGTTCATCGCCAAATACCCCGAAATAGCCAGGAAATTGCTGACTCTAACTCCTCTGTCCTGATTATATGGTGCTCTTCCATCAATATGGACATAAATCTGACGCCCATCGGCTTCGTTAGAAACTCCATTGCCGAACCTAGTAAGGAAGACGGGCAATCGGTCACCTCGGAAATAGTTATTAATGAGAATTTAAAGGAAGCGCTGAGCCGGCTGGATGAGTTCTCTCACATTATAGTCATCTACTGGATGCACCGGATACCTGCAGGAGAGCGCTCCATCACCCAAGTCCATCCCAGGCGAAATCCGAAACTGCCGCTGGTCGGTGTCTTCGCCAGCCGCAGCCCGGCGCGCCCCAACCCTATCGGCCTGTCCACGGTTAAGCTGCTGGAGCGCCGCGATAACGTTCTTAAAGTCGTAGGACTCGACGCCATAAACGGCACGCCCGTTCTGGACATCAAACCTCACCTTCCCGGCTCCGACTCCCCTGCTGGAGCTAAAATTCCCGCCTGGCTGAAAAAAATAGCCTCCTCATGAATACTCAAATTTATCCGTGCCTAGTTTCTTCATTCGTCCTGAGCATAATTCTTTCCGCTCATCCTGAGCTTGTCGATGGATCACTGTTCTATAGTCACTTTAATAACATGTATTACGCTCAAATACCTGCGGTAAAGAATCATTATGTCAACTATGCTACTGTATTGACACACATATAGGCAAGCAGTAATATAAAACGAACGCGGGTGTAATTCAGTGGTCAGAATGCTTGCTTCCCAAGCAAGACGTCGGCGGTTCGAATCCGCTCACCCGCTCCATAGACTCTGTCATCCATTTTCGCCAGGCGCAGACATCACTGTAGCTCACCTTATGACGGCATGAACACAGATGGAAACCATTAAGTGCATCTTCTGCAAAAAGAACGGCGACCAGATTGTCATTGAGGAAAACGGGTACCAGGCCCGGAGATGTCCGCAATGCGGTCTAATATTCGTTTCACCGCGACCTTCCGCTGCAGAAATCGAAAGATTGTACAGTGACGACATGGCCCAGATGTCCGCTGGAACACATATAGTATGGGGTTTTCTGAAAAGATTATATGCCAGACATAACCTCAGGATAATTAAGAAATACATGAAGAACGGTTCTATGCTGGAGATAAGAGCCGGTGCCGGATATTTCTCCCATGAGGCCAAAAAACAGGGTTTTGATGTATCTGCTATTGAGTTAAATACTATCCTGGCAGATTTCATAAGAAATAAATTTAGAATACCCTGCGAAGATTCTCCCTTAAATAGGTCATCGTTTGGAAATAAGAAATTTGATGTAATTTATCATTGCGACGTTGTTGGTCATTTACATGACCCCATATCGGAATTTGAAAAGATTAACGCCAAGCTTAAAGAAAATGGAATACTGGTCTTTGAGACCGGCAACTTTAGCGACGTGAACAAAAAATACTATGGACTGATTACCAAATTCCAGCTTCCCGACCATTTATTCTTCTTTGGCGAGAGCAACTTGAAGGAATTGCTGAGGCAGACTGGATTTGAAGTCATAAATATCTATAAATATTCTATAGTGTTGCAGCTAGCTGTTGATAAGACGTTGAAAAAGCTAATGGCTTCTGCCATCTCTGGAAAGACGACTAAGGAAACGGGAAAAAACGATATAGCTGCAGTTATATATTCTGATATCGGCGGATCACGCTTCAAACGGTTAATTAGAGGCGCATATTCGAGTGCAATTTATTTCATTCGTTACCAAATAGGCTCTATACTGCCTAAAAAACAGCAGCCTCAGACTATCATCGTTGTTGCCAGAAAAAGAAATAACTGCGTCTCTTAAGAATACATTTGATAAGCTGATATCAGCTCGTCTCTATGGAGAAGCCAGACAAACGCAGACGAATTCAAATTCACTCGCCCGCTACAAACTAATCAGTGGTAAAGCTTAAGGTTTTACGCGTCAGGTGGCCCAGAGGTGTTTATTTTTCTTTGCCTTCGTACTTGAAGGAAACCCTGACCTTGGCCCGATAGTTAGTGATTTTGCCGTTCTCGATTTGCAGGTCCAGCTCTTCCACTTCGGCAATTCGGAGGTCTCGCAGGCTCTTGGAAGCCATTTCGACAGCAGAGGTTGCCGCCTTCTCCCAGGAATCGGGGCTCGTCCCCACTAAAGTGATAACCTTGTATACACTACCAGCCATCTTGTCCCCCTTCGTGATTATTGATAAATTCGATATTACAGGTTTAGCCTGTTGAAAGTCAATACCTTCCGAACCGGAAGTATTATTTATCCACCTGTCAGCAGCCAGGCTCGCCGTGATGCCCGCAGCAGTCCTGCCTTTTTAACACCCTGATGGCCAGATTTCTGGACAGCAGATAAAGCTTTCTGTGCCACGGCATCGGTACCGACATGTTGGTTATAAAATCCTTCAGACGCGGCACGGCAACGACTCCTCTATATCTATTATACGAATAATTGAGTGGAAAAACAGGCCTTCGGCATAGCATCTATCAATACACTTATAATATACACAATCGTTCGTAGAACAGTTATACTATTATTGAATTATGGGCCAAGTATATGATAGACTTTTTTCGCTCGCCTGCTGGTACATGAGAATAAAGCTTAAGAAAGAACAGCTAAGTATTTTGGCCAAACGGCTGCGTTTTGAGGTCCTGCTGGACCAGCCACGCTCCTTTCCACACAATAACCATATTGCATGGGCCGTTAGCTCAGTTGGCAGAGCACCTGACTTTTAATCAGGGTGTCACAGGTTCGAATCCTGTACGGCCTACCAT
>CAYPRI010000035.1:11702-18018 GCA_964413085.1 uncultured Dehalococcoidales bacterium | reverse complement strand
TCTGTACGCTGGTTTCCTGGCTGCAGAACTTGATGACCTCGGCGAAGTTGCTGATTCGCACCAGGTTGTTGGTCTCGGAGAAGCCATCGTAGGTCAGGCTTATCCAGGGCTTCTGATAAACCGTGCTCAGCTTCTCGGCAAAAGCAGCTACAATCCCGCCGGGCATGCAGCCGTGCGGCATTACCGATATGATACCGGCGTACCTGGGATTCTCCAGCCAGTGAACAGCGCTGCCGATGCTGAGCACCGCCTCGCTGCCGCACCTGGGTGATAGATACCGGCTGGTCAGTTTCAAGAGCTGGGCGGTAGAAAGCTCCTTGCCGTCCACCGACCCGTCGAACCTAGCCGCCACCGAATGCTCGTCGTGCTCCTGTATGCGCTTTCTGATGTAGCTGTTCAGTATCTTCTTGAACTTTCTATCCTTTGTCGCATCTTCCAGGTTCCGGTAAGAGGTGTACTTTATCCACTCCCCCATAGGCGCCACCACTACCTCGAGTCCAGCAGCCTCGCAGGCACGGACCAGATTGCTGTTGCTGAACTTGTTGGAACGGAGATATATCTCGCCATTAATACCCACCAGCGGCCTCCGGGCCAGGTCGGGGTTAACGATGGCCTTGAACTCGGA
Source organism: uncultured Dehalococcoidales bacterium (assembly GCA_964413085.1). GTDB lineage: Bacteria > Chloroflexota > Dehalococcoidia > GIF9 > UBA5629 > 9FT-COMBO-48-23. The sequence goes on along the minus strand of CAYPRI010000035.1, from coordinate 17,393 downwards.
AACCGCCTGCCTCAGTACGTCATCGTACGGCTCTTCTTTCCGGATACAGTTCGCAATCTGCTTCAGATATTTGCCGAATAATTCATCGGCGGCGCCGGTCTTTTTCTCATAAGGTCGAGTGCGCCACAGCAGCTTTTCCAGGCAGTCCACGGCCACAATTCCCCTCCAGGCCAGCCGTTCGAAGCCGGGACCCAATCCCAGGTCGCGGTAGGCATTGTTGGAAACCGTGCTCCGTACCGGCAGGTTGAAGCCGATTTCGCGCAGCAGCCGGTTCTGCTCCACAGCATACTTGCCAAGCCGACATGGCCCATATGAACCGGCCATGAATCCTTCTATGTTCCTGGCATCGGCACCGTTCTCGTGGTAGTACCGCATGAAGTCACCCAGCGTAACGCGGTAAGGCAGGCACTCGGCACCAGTGGTCATTTGATTGCTGTATAACAGGTTCCTTTCGTCAGCTTCGGGCAAAATAACGGTCCTGGCGCCATTGGCTTCCATGGCCGCCGCCACAGCCTCCACGTATGGCGCCATCCTGGGAATAAGAATGGTTTTTTGCGAGCTCACCGTAGCTACAGTTCCCCGGTAAATATCCTGACGATTGGCTTTCGGCTTTCCTGCGGAGTGGGAGAAGCCGGTAATGGTATCAACAAAAGCTTCCAGGCGGGTAACGATGCCAGCCTCGGCGGCGTGCTCATCTATTTCAAGCTGTCCCAGCGGCTTGCCACCCATGATATCCTCGACCATTTTAGTAATGAATGAGTTGGGGCCGCAGCCGAAGTTGGTCAGCACCAGCCCGTAAAGCTGCGGGTCGGCCTCGGTTATGGCGGCACCGGCTATGTGCTTGCTTTCGTACAGCCAGTACGGCCGGTCCGAGTACTTCCTTGGATTTATGGAGTTCAAGGGCAGAAAATCTAGCGGTATGGGCACCACGCCCAGCTGAGCCAGCTTCTCAGCTATGCCCAGATTGGCCCCCGAGTCCTGTGATAGATACGACCGGGCGAACAGCACTACACCCAGCTTGTTGCCGTCGCGCAGCTGTCTGAGCAGTTTTTTGCCTGCCGCCAGCCTGGCCTTTTCAAACTTTTGCTGCGCCTTGAGGCCAGCCACTGCCGCCTTACGACCTTGTCCTCTACTGAATCCCATGCTGGCGGCCGCTGTTGCCAGGCTTTCAATAACCTCGTCATCTCCACGGCTGAAATCGAGCACCGGTATAAGGAGGCGGTCGTGAAGGTCAAGCACCTCTCGAATTATGAACGGCGATGCCTGAACCAGCGGGCAGGAATACTTTTGGTTCTCGTCGCCGTCCTTTAATCCCAACCGTATGGCGCAGGGATAAAGAATATAATCGACCTCCTTCAGGCTGTCGACATGGCCATGAAGCAGTTTAACAGGGAAGCAGCTATCGCTGTAGCTGAGCTCAACTGCCCGCTCAATGGTCTCCTTGGTGGTGCTGCTGGAAAGCACGACTCTGGCCCCCAAGGCGTTCAAAAAACCGATGAGCAGCGGCGCATAGTCGTAGGCAAACAGCGCTCTGGGAACACCCACTCTGGGATCTTGACCGGAGCCCTCTTTATATCCACGGAAGAGCAATCTCTCCCGTTCATCAAAGGCTGTTTCTATCTTGCCCGCGGCAACGGTGCTGTCGTAGCGATCGCACCGGCTGCCGTAGAATGTGGATTTTTCCTTGTGCACCTGCATCCTGGTTATGGTGCAGTTGTTATCGCAGCGTTTGCAGACAAAGGTTGACAGGCTGGGCTGGCTGTCGATGATTTCCTGGAAACCTTTAAATTTGGATTCACGGCCAGTCATACTTTCCTTTGCCAGCAGCGCGGCACCTATGGCACCGCTGATCTCCTTATGTTCGGGGACCGTAAGCTTCCTGCCCTTCAGCTGCTCGCGGAAGGCAGCCACGACGGCATGGTTGTAGAATACCGCGCCGGTAAGAATGACTTTATTGCCCAGCCGTCTGTTGCCCACTACCTTCGACAGGTAGTTCCGGCAAATTGAATTGGCCAGGCTGGCGGTTATTATGGGCAGCGGTACACCCTCCTGCTGCGCCGATGCCACGGCCTGCCCCATGAAGGCGGCACACCTGGTGCCCAGATCTATAGTATGAGGCGCCTGGAATGCCAGGCTGGCGAAATCGCCGTTGCTCACCGAAACGTCGAGCATCTCAGCCAGCTCATCGATAAAGCTGCCTGTTCCCGCGGCACAAGCCTTATTCATCATATAGTCGACAACAACGCCGTTCCTTTTTATGACCAACTTGGAGTCCTGGCCACCGATTTCGATTATGTCGGCATCGGCATCAATTTCAGCGGCGGCTCTGGTCTGTGCCGTAATTTCGTTTTTTATGAGGTCGGCGCCGATAAAGCTTCCCACCAGATATCTGCCGGAGCCGGTGACGCCGACGCCGGATATTTTCACCTTTTCAGCATCGCGGCGTAACAGGTTTATGAATACCTCTTTGACGGCGTCTATGGGGCGCCCGGCAGTCATCAGGTAATGCTTGGCCAGAACTTTCATGCCCGACTCGTCCATAATGACCGCCTTGGTGCTCGTGGAACCAACATCCACGCCAAGGTATCCGATACACGGTTCGGATACGCGAAGGTAAAAATTGATCTCATCAATCGAGGCCTTTTCCAGAGCCGGCATCTGGAAATAGCGCTGGCTGGCCTCCGACTTAATTTGCTTTACAAAGTCAGGCCGCTTGCCTCTGGCCAGCAAGGCGGCACCTATGGCGCTCAAGTGCGTATAATTTTCAGGGATAATGGCTGTTGTTGGATGTCCGTTTCGTACCGAAATAGCCTCTTCCAGCGCCTTGACTATGGCCCGGTTGGCTGCTACTCCGCCGACGAAATAGACGGGCTCACGGAAAGGGCCTTTCTTAATCGATGTGACCATCCGCGCCACGCTTTCGCACAGCGCGTAAAGCATGGCTTCAATAGTAACGCCCTTTTGCTGCAGGTGAATCAGGTCCGTCTTGGCGAAGACGCTGCACCTGGCAGCTATGCGCGGGGCCGCTGTCTGGCATTTCATAGCCAGGCCGGAAAATTCTTCCATACTGATGCCGAGCCGGTATGCCTGCTGCTCCATGAACCTTCCAGTTCCAGCAGCGCACAATGGATTGGAGGCCAGCTTCCACGGTTTCTTCAGTCCGTCCTCCATCTCCATAACCACCGAGCTCTGGCCGCCGATCTGTATTATCGACATGGCATCGGGATGGTAATTAAGCAGTCCGGCGGCAGTTGACAACGGGCTCCCGTACTCCGCCCAGCCGAATTCTTTAGGAATTACAGTTTTGCCTGAACCGGATACACCGGCTGAAGCCACCTGTTTCAGATCGAAGTCCTGCGCCAGTCTGGAAATGAGCGAGTTCAGGGCGGTCGTGGGGCTGGAGGTCACCTTCTCCATGTCAAGCCTCAATATATCGCCGGCTTCATTGAGAAGCGACAGCTTGGCATTTACAGACCCGATATCGATCCCGAGAAGATAAAACATATTCAAAGCCCAAAACCAATTGAAGTGGGTGGAAATAAAATACTAATGCCCGGATACGAACCGCAGCAGCATTTCATTAAACTCCTCGGTACGCTCTCTGGGCGCGCCATGTCGCGAGTTGCTTATAACCATGAGCTCGGCGCACGGCATTTTAGAGGCATACCCCTCTTTGACCGATACCGGCACGAAATCCGCATCGCTGCTAATCATCAGCGTAGGGCATTTGATGGTGTCCAGCCGGTCGACCACGCTCCACTTGAGCAGCGCACCGAAGGCATTAGCGTAGGCCAGCTTGTTTTTCATAGCCATGCGCTGGAGCAGCGATTGATAGGAGCGCTCCTCTTTGGTTTCTGATTCAGATTCCCCGCCGTTCTTCCGTGGCCTGTGCCTTATGCCGTTGATTTGCATTCCAACCAGGTGTTTGAAACACTCAACGCCGCCATTGAAAGAACGTATGGAGCCCTCAGGACACGAGTTCACGGCTACCAGGCTCCTGACCAATTCGGGCGCTTCCACAGCCAGTTGGAAGGCGATCATGCCACCCATAGAGAAGCCGACAATGTGAGCCGACTCTATCCCCAGTGCCTTCAGCAGCTCAGCAGCATCCGAGGCAAACAGTTCAATGCTGTAAGGTTCCATTGGCTTATCCGAGCGGCCGTGCCCCCGTATGTCAAAGGTAACCACACGATATTGCTGCGAGAAAAACGGCACCTGTTTTTTCCAGCTCCGGGCGCTTGATGCCAGGCCGTGGATGAATAGAAGCGGCTCGCCCTGCCCAGCGGTCTCGTAGTAGATACCGGTATTATTGACCAGCAACTTTGGCATGATGAATTACGCCAACTATTTTGCTACAAAATCACCAGCTGATTCAAGTTTAACGGGGATTTATGAGGGGCAAAACACCTCTTCCCATAATACAGAGACCTTCTCCCTTGAGGGAGAGGGGGGTGAGGGTCTCAAATAAATTTATTCCTGAGGTGGCGGGAATGCTGCCATATCCTGTGAGAGCTTTTCCATGAAGCCATTGGCTGTTTCTATACCTTCCGTTATACGTTTAAAATCGGGCCCACCCAGTAAGGCCTGCCCGCCTCCGCTGATAAAGTTCGCGGCTGCATCGGCAATTTTGATGCAACTGGAAAGCAGCTGTTCCAGGTGTCCCTTAGCCTCGCGCATCTCCTTATCCTTGGGTTTTGACAGCTTTTTAACACGCTCCAGCATGGGACGTAGCTTCAATCCTTCCATCAAATCCAGTGGCGAGCCGGGCATGCCGTCGGTACTCTTACTCACGACAACATGAATAATCGGTGCCGCCTGCTGGTACAGGGACATGAATTCCGACTGCCACTCTTTTCTTTCCGCCTCCTCTTTGGCTGCTTTCTCAGGTTTAACGGCTTTCTGCTTCTCGGGTTTAACAGGTTTTTGCTTCTCAGGTTCCGCCGGCGCTGCATATTCCGGCTGGATGGGTGCAGCTAATTGAGGGATGGGCTGAGGCTCCGGTTCAACGGGTTGCTGTACCACTTGCTCCACCGGCTTCACCGGTTCAACTAACGTCGGCTCAGCTACTGGCAGCTGGACTGCCACCGGTTCAGTTGACACCGGTTCAGTTGCCACCGGCTGGCTTACCTCTGCAACCCTGGGCTCTTCAGTCTCCACAGGCAGAGGCTGTTCCGGCTTTGGCGGCGGTGGCTCCACAGCTTTCTTTTTCTTTTCGGGCTTGCGCGGCCCCTGACTTACTTTCTGTGGCGGAGCCAAGGGAACCTCGGCCCGCCTTTCCCAGCAGTTGCGGCATATAGGATGAGTGCCGGTGATATAGTTACAGTCGATGCAAACGTACTTCCGGCATCTGGAGCAAAGATTAACCGCTTCCGCTCCGACATGATAGGCACAGGTAATAACGGCACCGGAATCATCCAGCAAAATGGGCATCTGGGGCTTTTCACGACCAGCAGACCTCTCGGGCATTGCCTGTGGCGCCAGCGCTTCTCCAGTCACCTGCTGTACATCCCCACTGCCACCCCCAGGAACATCATTGATATATTTAATATCTTTTGTGGGCTGGCTTGTAGCTACGTCCATAACATTCTGCGAGGGCGAATAGTCCAGCTCTTTGGTGTAATCGGGGCCTGTTGTCTGAGGGGAATCATAACCACCTGGCGGACCGCTGTCCGGCCATTGGTCCGAGGCGGT
>CAYPRI010000035.1:4276-11602 GCA_964413085.1 uncultured Dehalococcoidales bacterium | reverse complement strand
GAGGGGAATCATAACCACCTGGCGGACCGCTGTCCGGCCATTGGTCCGAGGCGGTAGCATATGCAAATTCCGCACCTTGGCCAGTGGCTTGATTCTCGATTACTAGCAAAATTATAAATCCGGCCGGCACAAGTAATAAAAGTGTCCACCATTTACTTCTTGCCTTTTGGCCCAAATACCACATCGTTACTATAATAACAAATGTAAAAAACCCTATAAGTAAAAGAAAAAATGTAATCAAGAACGGTAAACCAGTGGTTAGTACATAAGAAGCAATTTCCGATTCTCCCCCACCGGCAGCGTGAATAGCAGATCCACCTGCATAAAGTGCCGCAATAAAAATTACGAAAAAAATGGTAAATATAATACCAGGAACTACATAAACAGCCAGAAAAAGACTCCAATTAAGGTGTTTTTCGAACCAGCTCACGCCATAACTCCTATTAACCCTAGCCCCTCAATCTACAGTCTCGATTATACGATAACTAAACATAAAAATAAATGATTATGTTTAATAAACCTTATACAAAGTTCAGGATCGACTACTTATCGGCTACCGAGTGCGAGGTCAGTCTGTTAGCAAAATCAGCCACAACTTGGTCAGCGTTGTGCATAATCGGCGCACCGTGACCGAAGCAGATAATATCGAAATCCAGGCCGATCAGCCTCCTAATCGACTGTGTTTCCTGTACGGTATCGACGGTGAATCCCCTTGAGGGCAACCTTATGCCAAAGCGGTTAGCCAGCAGATCGCCGGCAATAAGCACCTTCTCATCCTGCAGGTACAAGCAAATGCTGCCAGGAGTATGACCGGGTGTGGACAGTATTTCGACACCGCCCAATACGGGCAATTCTTGTCCATCGCTGACCAGAACGTCTACGGCCACGGGTTCCGTATAAAACAGCCAGCTAAAACGAGATAAAAACCTACCTAACCACTGGGGTCGTGCTGGCCCTGGCTGTGGCATCGTACCATCAATGTACGGAGCATCGGCCGGATGTGCCACAACTTCGGCACCTGTTACACTTTTTAATTTAGCCAGATTACCTGTATGGTCACCATGGTGATGCGTGATAATTATCTTTTTCACGTCGGAGGGCGAATAGCCCAGCTTTGTTATCTGCTCTAAGATAAGGTCAGCCCTCCCTGCGAATCCGGTATCCACCAGCGTCAGGTCGCCGTTATCAACCAGAAGGTATACATTAGCACCCCACACACCGGCACCCAACACACCGCTGAGCAGATACACTCCAGTAATGATTTCCGTGACCATCAGACACACCCTCTAACGAATCCGCCCCTATTATATTACCTATCCAACGAAAGGACTAGGAAAAGTGACCTACGGCCAGTCGACGTTAGTCTTAATACCATTCTCCGACCCAAAATCATACGTGCGCCTGATTTATTAAAGCTGATATAGCCTTATAATGAGCCCAGGATAAATAACCTAAACCAAATCAATTTAAAATCGTTATATACAGTAGAGAGGCAACAAGGAGGTAATGAAATGAAAAGAATAAACAAACTCACCGCCGTTATCTCTCACGACAGACGACTGGCTAGCCTGTTCAGCGGCATGGTTCTTTCAGTCATCGGCCTGTTGAGTGTGGCCATCACCGCCTTCGTCTGGTATCTCTAATCTGGGCTATCAATCGGCTCTACCGAAACCGGCATATAAATGAATCGGGGCCTGTGAAATTCACAGACCCCGATCTTTTATTTAACCGTATTCTGATTCAAACTTAGATTTTGCCGCTCTTTAATGTCTTGGTCGGCTCAAACACCTTCGTATTGAACTTTTTAGCCAGTTCCTCCAACCTTGCAGCTAGCTTGTCATATCCGATACCCTTGGCCAGCTGGAATGGGCCGAAGGCTGAGCCGCCGCCGTTAACCATGGCTTTATCGATATCATCAGGACTGTTGGCCACGCCCTCTTCAAGCAACTTCGTTGCTTCGTTTACCTGAATGGCAATCATATCCGTTGGGTCGAAGTCCTCTTTTGCCTTGGCCAGGTCTATCTCGGGTCTTCCCTTCGACCAATCGAAAATGCCTTTGCCCGACTTCTTACCCAGTGTATTGGCATCGATTAAATCTTTGAGCCATTTGGGCGGTTTGTAGTCGGGTGATAGTTTCTCCGCAAAATAGTTGGCTCCATGATAGTAAACGTCCAGGCCGACATAGTCCATCAGCTCGTAAGGCCCCATAGGCATACCTATTTTTCTCATTTTGGCGTCGATTTCCTCGGGTTTAGCTATATTCTTGTCTATTATGGCATTAAGAAAGATGCCGGTCGGCGCGTTTACCCTGTTGTAAATAAATCCAGGTGAATCTTTCTCTACCCTGACGGGCACCTTGTTCATCTTCAGCGCTAAATCATAGGCTACCTTCATGGTCTCTTCACTGGTCTTATTGCCCTTTATAATTTCAACCAGCTTCATCAGGACAGCCGGATTAAAAAAGTGCATGCCCACGACCTGCGGCTGTCTCTTGGTGTGCTCGGCGATGTCTGAAATACTCATGTTGGAAGTATTTGAAGCCAGTATGGCATGCGATGGCGCTGACTTGTCCAGCGCGGTGAATACTTCTTCCTTCAACTTCAAAATCTCAGGCACGGCTTCAATAACGAAATCGGCATCTTTTACCGATTCACCCACGTCGATGAAGGTCTGTATGTTCGCCAGCATGGCCTTCTCATTGTCGGCGGTTATTCTCTGTTTATCGACTAGCTTGGCCAGGCTATCCTTAATTCTGGTCAGGCCCCTATCGACGAATCTCTGTTCGATGTCTCTCAAAGACACTTTGTAACCGGCAAGCAATGCCACTTCGGCGATACCATGACCCATATCGCCGGCGCCCATAACCGCAATCTTTTTAATGTCCTCTACTTTCATATTAAAATCTCCTTTCTATTTATTTGTACAGCTTTACAGCTGATTATTCACCTATGAAATTCGCCTCTCGCTTCTCGATAAAGGCCATGATTCCTTCCATGGCGTCCTTTGTCTTGGATACGCGCTGCGACCCCGCCAGCTCGATTTTGATACCTTCGTCCGTTGTCGTCTCCAGGCCGCGCGTCACCGCATCCAGAATGACCTCGACAGCAATAGGTGCTTTCTTTGCCAGCGCTTTAGCATATTCTTTAGCATCCTTCATCAGCTCTTCCGGCTTCGAGACCTTGGTCACCAGTCCTATTTTGAGTGCCTCGGCAGCATAGACCCTCGTAGACAACAGCATCATTTCCAGTGCCTTCGTCTTGCCCACCAGTCTGGGCAGCCTCTGTGTGCCACCCCAGCCGGGTATGATACCTCTGTCTATCTCAGGCTGGCCCATAAACACCTTATCGGAATCGGCAATTATCCTGAAGTGGCAGGCCATCGACAGCTCGCAGCCACCGCCCAGCGCAAAACCATTGATAGCTGCAATTATCGGCTTGGGGAATTTCTCAATCATGCTGTATACGACCTGGCCCTTTTCCATGGCCTGGGCGCCCTCCGGGGTTCCGCCTATTTTCAGATCGAACCCCGCCGAGAAACCCTTCTCGCCAGCGCCGGTGATGATTATGGCTCTAACTCCCTTATCCTTCTTAAATTCGTTAAGGACCGCTTCAAGTTCATTCAGCACAGTCAGATTTACCGGATTAGCCGGTGGTCGGTTCAATGTGATTATGGCGATGTTCTCCTCACGTTCCACAATCAAAGTTTCATAAGCCATAGTACCCTCCTTGTTTGAATTAATTACGCTGCTTTAAGTTCGTCTATTGACCTCAGCAGTAGATAGTACTCTTAAATCAGGGAATACAGATACGATCTCCTGCTGGGATAACAAAGAAATGTTAACATCTAAGACACTGGCTGTCAACGTACTTTAAGTCTATTATGACCTATTGATTTATTAAACTTGGCAACATATACTATGGCTTAACAATCAAGGAAGGAGGTGACCTCGGATGCCAGAAGTTGAAATCGGGCATGTCAGCGATTTCTTCGCCAGGCCCGTGGTAGCGGGTATCAATTTAACAAGCACCCTGAAAGTCGGCGATAAGATTCACATTAAAGGTCATACTACAGACCTGGAAATGACTGTTGATTCAATGCAAATCAACAACGCAAATGTAACCGAGGGTAAGGCCGGAGACGCCATCGGCGTAAAAGTAACCGACCGCGTCAGGGCCGGCGATAAAGTCTACAAAGTTAACTAATATTTAAACAATGGCCTTAAGGAGATTGGCCATTTCGATGGCATTAGCTGCCGCCCTAAAGCCGCGATTGCCGGCTTTGGCTCCGGCTCGCTCTATAGCTTGTTCCAGTGTATCCGCCGTTATAATGCCTTGAATTACAGGCACGCCGGTATCCAGAGCAACGCGGGCAATTCCCCGGTTCACCTCGGAAGCCACGTACTCGAAGTGTGACGTACCCCCTCGAATTACAGCTCCCAGACAGACGATTCCATTATATTTACCGCTTTCAGCCAGCTTTTTAGCCACCATTGGAATCTCCAGTGAACCCGGCGTCCAGGCAACATCTATGTCAGTCTCAGCCACGCCGTGCCGCACAAACGCATCTTTGGCTCCGTCAAGCAATCTTATGGTTATGACTTCATTGAAACGTGATACGACCACACCGAATTTTAATCCCTTCCCTAATAGCATACCTTCGTAGCTCTTAGCCATAAATGTTACCCTCCTTAAGCCTTACTTTACGCTTTTTCGTCTTCGTCAACATCCAACAAATGACCCAGCTTCTTCTGTTTGGTTTTCAAGTATTCCAGGTTGTAAGGTGTCGGCGATGTCTGTAAGTCCACAATCTCAACTATGTGCAGCCCGTAACTCTCCAGACCTATCACCTTCTTCGGATTGTTGGTCAGGAGTTTAATATTATGTAAACCCAGGTCAGCAAGAATCTGGGCTCCGATGCCGTAGTCACGCAAATCGGCATCGAACCCCAGTGCCAGGTTTGCTTCCACGGTATCAAGACCCTGGTCCTGCAGGGCATAAGCCCGCAGCTTATTGTGGAAGCCTATTCCCCGTCCCTCCTGCCTCATGTACAGGAAAACGCCACGGCCCTCCTTAGCGATTTTTTCCATCGCCAGGACAATTTGGCCGCCGCAGTCGCACCGCAGGCTGCCGAAAACATCACCGGTAAGGCACTCACTATGGACACGCACCAGCACCGGTTCGTCTCCGGTTATGTCACCCTTCACCAGCGCTACATGCTCATCCGGATCAACCTTGCTACGGTAAGCGATGACCCGAAATTCACCGTACTTGGTGGGCAGTCTGGCTTCGGCTACCCGCTCAATCAGTTTTTCGTGCCGGCGCCGGTACGTAATCAAATCGGCTATGCTCATTATCGTAATGCCAAACTTGTCGGCAACGGCTTCCAGCTGCGGTAAACGTGCCATGGTACCATCTTCATTCATAATCTCACAGACGACCCCTGCCGGGTACAGGCCGGCAAACCTGGCCAGGTCAACTATGGCCTCGGTGTGGCCGGCGCGGACCAGCACTCCACCCTCTTTTGCCCAGATAGGGAACATATGGCCGGGACGAGCTAAATCCTCAGGTTTGGTACTGGGGTCAAGTATAGCCTTCACCGTCGCCGCACGGTCGTGAGCGGAAATGCCGCTCGACGTTTTATGCTTGGCCTCGATTGACACAGCAAACGCCGTCGAGAACTTGGCCGTATTCTCCTGTACCATTAGCGGTACTTTCAGTTCGTCCAGCCTGTGACCTGTTATGGGCAGACATATCAATCCGCGGGCATGCTTGGCCATGAAATTGATTGCGTCGGCATTAACTTTTTCAGCGGCAATCGCCAGGTCTCCCTCGTTCTCACGGTTCTCATCGTCAACTATGATGATGAACTTGCCTGCCTTAATATCTTCAATTGCTTCGGGAACGGTAGCAAACGCCATTAACTCACCTCGCTTTTAAGAAACCCTGCTCTTCAAGAAAGTCCAGGGTTAAGCTGCGGTTATCTTTTTTCTGGAGTTTCTCAACATATTTGGCTATGATATCAACTTCCAGATTAACCACATCTCCAAGCTTAATTATACCTAAAGTAGTATGTTTTCGCGTAAAATCTACAAGCGACACCGAGAAGGAAAAATCATCGCAATCCGTTATGGTCAGGCTGACGCCATCGACAGCGATAAATCCCTTAATAACAATATACGGTAGCAAATAGGCAGGTGCAGAAATTCTGGCGATATGCGCACCCTCTTCCGGCTTCACCGAAAGCACTTTACCTACGTTATCCACATGCCCCTGTACGAAGTGGCCACCGAAGCGCCCGTCAGCGGCTACGGCTCTCTCTAAATTCACCGTATCCCCGTAATGAAGCTTATCTAGATTGGTACGCCTTATCGTCTCAGGCATTATCTCGACGTCAAAGCTTTTATTGGTTACTGAAATTACCGTCAAACAGGCACCGTTAACGGATATGCTATCGCCTGTCTTGGTGCCTTTAACTACTTCGCCGGCCTCGATACTCAGATGGCCAGGACTAATACCTTTGACCTTGCCGATTTCCTCGACTATACCGGTAAACATAGCTATTTCCCGTTCAGATAACCGCTTATTAAAATATCATCACCGAATTCCATGACCTTAACCCGTTTCAGATGAAGTGCATCTGACATTTTTTTGGCGCCGCTGCCACCAACAACTCCCTTAGCTTTATCGCCACCTATTATTGTCGGCGACACGAAAGCCATAACTTTATCCACCAAACCACCATCAAACAACGAGCCAAATAGCCCACTACCTCCTTCAACCATAACGCTGGTGATTTGACGCTTGCCCAGCACGACTAGAAGCTGTTTTAAGTCAATTACACCTTTCTCTGCCGGCAGTGGCACAATCTCGGCACCGCTCTTTTTAAACTTCGTATCAGCCTTGGCTCTAAAAGGTTTGGCCACGGCTATAAGCGTGTTTCCCGGTTCCTCAAAGACACGTGCCGAGGCCGGCGTACGGCCTCTGCCGTCGACAATAACTCTCAACGGCTGCAGCTTGGTCCTGCCACCCCTCCCGCTGCAGCCTCTGGCTGTAAGCTGGGGGTCATCGGTTACCACTGTATTCGCCCCTACCATGACGGCATCAACTATGTGGCGCATATAATGTACAAACTTGAGTGATTCCTCGCTGCTTATCCACTTGGAATCACCCGTCTTGGTTGCAATCTTGCCGTCAAGGCTCATGGCGAACTTGGCAATAACAAACGGTATGCCCGTAGTTATATACTTTATGTACCCCTCGTTTATCTCCCTGGCTCTCTCTTCATACTGGCCGACAAATGCCCTTATTCCGGCAGTTTTCAAAGCCT
>CAYPRI010000035.1:0-4176 GCA_964413085.1 uncultured Dehalococcoidales bacterium | reverse complement strand
GCTCTCTCTTCATACTGGCCGACAAATGCCCTTATTCCGGCAGTTTTCAAAGCCTTAAGTCCCTTTCCCGAGACCAAAGGATTGGGGTCGACTAGTGCCACGTGGACTTCTGAAATACCGGCGTCGATTATGGCCTGGGTACAGGGCGGTGTGCGTCCCTGATGAGAACACGGCTCCAGGGTAACATACATGGTCGCTCCTTTAGCCCTCTGCCCTGCTTGCCGCAGCGCCATTACCTCAGCATGCTCGGAACCAGGCGGCTGCGTATGTCCCAGTCCCGCCACCACCCCGTCTCTTACCACTACGGCACCAACCGCTGGATTGGGACTGGTATAACCCATTGCCAAACCAGCCAGCGACAATGCACATTCCATGAAATCTTTCGGGTGCGATAACACTTAAGACCTCTTTACAAAGTTTTCGTGATACTTGCTGGCGGTGGGTTCGGTCTGACCTTGATATTTACTGCCTAACTCAGCCGCCCCATATGGCCTATCCACAACGGAGGTCAGCCTGAGAAAGGAGATTTGGCCTATCTTCATCCTGTAATAGAGCGTAATAGGTAGTTTGGCTACGTTTGATAGTTCCAGCGTTAAGTGTCCCTGCCATCCGGGGTCGACATAGCCTGCTGTGGAATGAATTAAAAGTCCGATTCTGCCCAGAGAGCTTTTCCCTTCCAATCTACCAACGATGTCATCGGGCAGCGTAATCAACTCCAGCGTGCTTGCCAGGACGAACTCACCGGGATTTAGAAAAAAGGGCGCATCCTCCTCAATCTCCACCAGCTCATTTAAATGATCCAGGTTGCGCCGTACATCTATATATGCCGGATAACGCTGCGACTTAAAGACCAGCAGTTTATTGTCCAGATGAAGGTCTACGCTGGCCGGCTGTATACAATCTGGACTAAGAGGCTCAATAATGATTCTGCCCCTAGAAATCTCCTCTTTAATCGTCCTGTCGCTGAGCACCATAGCTTCGAAAGACATTGTAGCAGCATGTTTCTTTCAAATGCAAACAGGTGAAAATAGATTGTTTTTCTTTTCCTAGATGGTTGCGCTGTTTTTAACCTGGCGTTGACAGGCAACATAACAGATGCTAACATCTGAACGGTCTGGCGCCCCGAGATCTAAATTACTTACCTCATAATGTTCAGGCTAAACTGCGCGAACCGTAACTACTGAAATATAAACATCAACCTACCATCATGAATACACAAGAACTAAACGCTTTCATAGACTCAAAGTTTCGCATGCCAATAGAGGAAGGAGAAGACAAGCTCTGTTCCGTCGAAGAAGCCATACGCAAGAATGTCAGGAAAGGGATGAGCATACACTTTGCCGGACGCGGTGGAGCCCTTTTCTACCAGCTCGTCAGGGAATTCTGGGATAAAAAACCCGACTTCACTGTTATAAATAATATTGCCGCGACAGTTGTTTCTCTACTTCAGGGCAAAATGGTTAAGAAGGTGATCGTCAGTTTCGCCGGCGATGGTTACCCCAGCTCCGGGCCGAATCCGGTCGTCCAAAAAGCTTATCTGTCGGGTGAAGTTGAGTTCGAAAACTGGACGATGCTCACTATACCGCAGAGGCTCCTGGCGGGAGCTATGGGCTGGGGCTTTTCTCCAACGAGGTCGCTAATCGGAAGTTCCATGGAGAGAGATAACAAGGACTCCTTTAAGGTAATTCCAGACCCGTTTAATCCCGGCCAAAAAATAGGGCTGCTGAAAGATTTAAGACCTGATATAGCACTTATTCATGGAGCTGTCGCTGACCGATGCGGTAATTTGATTTTAACCTATCCACTCAGCGGTGATGTTTTCGGTGCCTGGGGAGCTAAAGAGGGAGTCATTGTCAGCGCCGAGAAAATCGTCCCCACTGAATACATTCGCAAACACTCTCATCTGGTCCGTATCCCATCTTATATGGTCAAGGCAGTATGCGAAGTGCCCTACGGAGCCCATCCCGGCGGCATGACCAACTGTGGACTGCCCGAAGTTGAGCACTACTTCGATGACTACGACTTCGTCGTTGATGTTAGAAATGCCTCCAGGGACGAGGATAAATTCCTAAAATGGATAAAATACTGGATACTCGACTGCAGAGATCACACTGAATACCTGAACAAGGTAGGTAGAGACAGACTTCTTTATCTCAAAGGAAAGGCCCACTCCGATTCGTGGAAAGCTGAGATAATGCATGAAATACCGAAGATGGATTTTAACAAACCGCCGAATCCCACAGAAACAATGGCTATAACCGGCGCGCATGTAATTTCTGAAAAATTCATGTCCGGCGGATATAAAACTATTTTAACCGGCCTCGGTGTTTCCAACCTGGCGACGTGGCTGGCTATCAACTGGCTGAAAGAAAAAGGACACGAGGTAGACCTGATGGCGGAAATAGGTATGTATGGTTATCTGCCCAGAGCCTCGGACCCGACAATTTTCGGCTATTACAACATACAGACCTGTAAAATACTGAACAATATCGAGACCATGCTGGGCGTTTTCGTTGGAGGGCCCACAAACAGCTGTATCGGCGTCCTGGCAGCAGGACAGGTGGATAAGTTCGGAAACGGAAACTCGACCTTAATACCCGGCGTGACCTATCTGGTCGGCTCGGGAGGAGCCAACGATATTGCTACCAATAACCGGGAAACCGTGGTCGTCATCAATTCGGGCAAGTCCAGATTGGTGGAAAAAGTTCCCTATATCACCTTCCCGGGAGACAGGGTAAAGACGCTGGTGACCGACATTGGCGTCTGCGAAAAGCTTGGCGATAGTAAAACCTTTACCCTGACATCCTACATACCAGCCGATTCCAAGCAAAAGGCAGAGGATGCCATCGCCGGAATGAGAGAGAAAGTGGGCTGGGAACTGGACATAGCGCCTGACCTGAAGAAGGCTAAGCTGCCTGCTCAAGAAGAGATAACGCTGCTCAGACTATTCGACCCCAGAGGATTTTTTACAGGGCCATAGTCGCACAGTAAAAATTTTATCAAAATCTGGTGAGCATGGAGGCCATTCACCGGGGAGTAAAGGAGGTAAATATATGGCAAAACGAGTTGGTATTGTGGGCGCCGCCGTAACTCCATTCAGGAGCCGATGGTATCAGAAAACCTACTATGAGCTGGCCCAGATGGCCACCAGGGAGGCTGTGGCAGACGCCGCAATCTCCATTAAGGACGTCGACTCCGTCTTCTATGGCATATACAACGATATCTTCGAAAGGGCCTGCATTCCGGAGAGCCCGCTGCAGGGCATTATCGGCCTTCAGAATAAGTTCGGTATCCGCGTCTCCAACGGCGGAGCTACCGGCGCCTACACGCTATCAGCCGCCCATGCGTACCTAGCCGGCGAAAGATTCAAAACCGCACTGGTGCTGGGCGTGGAAAAAGCCACCGACTGCTTTGACTTTTCCTCTATGTCGGCCACACCGGAAGTCATAAAAAGCATCGCCTGGTCTGGCGATTCTTTCTTTGAGCAGAAGATTGGCTGGAGCGCCTCGGACAGTTATGCGGAGGTGGTCCTCGGCTATATGGATGCATATCCTGGCACCCTGAAACCTGAAGTGACTGCCCGCATTTCGTCACTGCTCAGCGAGATGGCCAGGAGCAACCCATACGCCCAGAGGCAGTTCGACCAGGTCACTCCGGAAGAGGTGATGAACTCCAGATATATAGTCTACCCATTCAAAGAGCTGGAAATATGCGTTTACAGCGAGGGTGCCGCAGCTCTCATTCTGGCTGAAGAGGAAACAGCCAAGGCGATAGCTAAAAACACCGGCAAGCCTATAATCTGGATTACCGGCATGGGAGAAGCCAACGAACATTCCTTCGCCGGTAAAAACCAGAAGGATATGTCCCACATAGTGTCCGATTATGTAGGCTCACGCCGCGCCTATGAAATGGCGGGAATCAAAGACCCGACAAAAACTGTGCAGGTTGTGGAACTACACGATGCCTTCGTCCATCAGCTTGAAATCACACTGGCTGAGTTCGGCCTGGTACCTTACGAAACGGTTGATTCTCTCATAGAGGACGGGCTGATGCTGCCTGGTGGAAAGTATCTGGTAAATCCCTGCGGCGGATTGACTTACTGCGGACACGCCGTTGGAGCCAGCAACATAATGTCAGCCTGGTCGGCAAGAAAAGAGCTGATGGAAAGAAAACTAA
>CAYPRI010000034.1:0-18311 GCA_964413085.1 uncultured Dehalococcoidales bacterium | reverse complement strand
AGCGTCAGCTGCATCTTGGCGGGCAGGCCGCCCACGTTGTGGTGCGTCTTTATCCTGGCGGCGGCCTTGGTCTCCTTGGAGGTGCTCTCGATAACGTCGGGATAAAGCGTGCCCTGCGCCAGGAAGTCAATTTTGCCCAGCTGGCCGGCCTTGTACTCGAATACCCTGATGAACTCCTGCCCGATGTGCCGCCGCTTGAGCTCGGGGTCGATTACCCCCTTGAGCCGGCGCAGGAACCTGTTGGTGGCGTCGACGTAGACGACGTTCATTTTCAGGTTGTTGCGGAAGGTGTTGAGGGCGCGTTCCGCCTCCTCGCGACGTAGCAGGCCGTTGTTGACGAAGATGCAGGTCAGATGGTTGCCGATGGCCTGGTGGATTAGCGTGGCGGTAACTGCGGAATCGACGCCGCCGGAGAGGGCGCAGATGACCTTGCCGTCCTTTACCTGTTCTCTTATATTGTTGATGCTCTCGTTGATGAAGCTGCTGGGCGTCCAGGTGCCCCGGCAGCCGCAGATGCGGTACAGGAAATTCTGGATTATGGTCTTTCCGTTCGGCGTGTGGGCCACCTCCGGGTGGAAGGCCAGGCCGAACATATTGGCGTCGTTGCCGATGACCGCCGCCGGCGAGTTTTCGGTATAGGCCAGGGCTTTGAAACCGGGCGGCATGTCCACGATGTGGTCGCCGTGGCTCATCCATACCGGAATGGACGACGGCAGTCCGGTGAACAGCGGCGACTCTTTATCGCTTATGTGCAGTATGGCCTGGCCGTACTCATGCCTGTCGGCGGGCGCCACCTTGCCGCCGAGCTGATGGGCGATGGCCTGCATGCCGTAGCAGATGCCGAGCACCGGCAGGTGGCTGGCATAAAGCTGCGCCGGTGCCAGCGGTGCTTTAGGTTCGTAGACGCTGGCCGGGCCACCGGAGAGTATGAAGCCCCTGGGCTGGAGGGCCATGATTTTTTCCCATGGGTCGTCCCAGGGTATGAGCTCGCAGTAGACGTGGCATTCACGGACGCGGCGGGCAATGAGGTGGGCGTACTGGGAGCCGAAATCGATAACGGCAACGGCCTCTTTGGTTGTGGGGGATATGGTTTCTACTTCGGATGTTAGCGGCTCGCCCTGAAGCTCTTTGGCGATTTCGAGGTAAGTGGATACTTCGATGTCGTCACTGGTGGCTACACGATGGGTTTTTCTCTTTTTTTCCATCAATTTGCGGGATGTGTTTAGTATACCACAGGATAGAGACTGCATACTAAGCCAGAGACCAAAAATAAAAGGCGGTTTCCCCCTCCCTCTAACTCCCTCCCGCCAGGGGAGGGAGGATTTTTTAAACATAAGAGACGCAGGAGTAGTTACTAATAATCCTCCGTTCGTAAAGGGAGGGAGGATTAGTTATTAATGCCCCTTTCCGTTCGTAAATAGGGGAGAATAATTAATTTAATTCCCTCTCCCTTGACGGGAGAGGGTCAGGGTGAGGGTGAATGACCTTTTTGGGCGGGTGAGGTGACAAAAATGATAAAATATGGGCGAGAACGGATGCGATTCATGAAGTCGAAAAGGCGTCTTTGGTTGCGAATGGTTGCAGTGGCTGCGGTTGTTATCATTGGCCTCGCCGGTCTGACTGCCTACGCTCATAACAGAATTGGCCCAGTGTCAGGACCGATGGCGCTGGAGTATGCCTCCATGAGTCCCATCGAGCGGCAGGCCTGGGAGGTGGCCTCGCAGGTGGCCGGCAGCGGCGAAGCGGCCCAGGAGCAGTTCGTAGGCCGGCTGCTCGACCTGTATGACCGGATCAAGGGCCACGACCTGGTCATTTTCTGCGCGCCTGGTGGCTGGGGCAAGAGACCGATGGAGACGGACCCGCAGGCCAGCACTTGGCTGGCCGGTATAGAATCGGTGCTGACCGGACTGGGATATAACTATGTTGAGGTGCAAGACATCAGGACGGAAAGCAGCCTGCCTGGAACTTTATTAGAACTAAAGGAGCAGCTTACGCACTATCCCTCCAAGGGCAAGGAGCTGGCGGCCAAGATCGATTTTCTGACACAGAATATCAGCGGTCTGAAGGTCATCATAACCGGGCAGAGCAACGGGGCCGGATTTGCCGGGGAAGTGACCAACCGCCTGCAGGCAAATCCCAACGTCTACTCCGTCCAGGTGGGCATTCCCTTCTGGCACAGGGTTTTCCACAACAGCAGGTCGCTTATCATAACCGAGAACGGCATCGGTCCCGATACACTGACGCGAAAAGACATTCCCCAAATACTGAAGAATAACTGGGTGCAGTTGTTTGTTATGAACAAGATGCCGGCGTTCACGCCGTTCGACTGGCTGATAAGCAGGGCTTTTATGATTTTCGGGCCTTATAATGTACTCGGAATGGAAGCTCCGGGACATGACTATTTCTGGGACTATCCCGGAGTGGGCCCGGTGATTCAGGCATTCTTGGAGCGCAATTTCAGCCTGGAGTAGGTGCACCGTACCCCGGGAGCGAAGCGAATTGACTACTCTATCCAGACAGGTAATGTCGCAGGTCGACCGTGCCGTAGAAATACTGAAAAAGGGCGGCATGGTGGCTTATCCCACGGACACCGTCTACGGGGTGGGCGGCGACGTATTCAACATTGAGGCGATAAAGCGCATTTATAGGGTGAAGCGGCGTCCGGATAACATGCCGCTGCCGGTGCTGCTGGCCGGCGAAGCTCAGCTGTCCGATGTCGTTTCCGATGTGCCGGAAACAGCACGGCGGCTGATTAAGCGGTTCTGGCCGGGCGGACTGACGCTGGTAATGCCCAAAAAGGCCTCGGTTCCTGATATAATTACGGCGGGCAGCCAGAAGATAGCGGTGCGGATTCCCGGCCACGATATACCGCTGAGGCTTATCAGGGGTCTGGGCAGGCCGATAATCGGCACCAGCGCCAATATCAGCGGCAAGCCCAACCCGCTGACGGCTGAAGAAGTCAGTCGGCAGCTCGACGGGCAGGTCGATTTGATTATAGACGGGGGCAGATGTCCCGGCGGAATGGAGTCGACCGTGGTTGACGTTACCGGCGAAGTACCGGTTATTTTGCGTCGGGGCATCATAAGTGAACAAGAGATTAAAAAGGTATGCGGCGAATGTTTAATGGAGGTAGGTGAAAGTGCACATTGCTCTGGGCTGTGACCATCGCGGTTTGGAAATGAAACAGGCGATTATGGGCCTGCTGAAAGAGCTGGGGTATGAATACTGGGACTACGGCACCTATACTATCGACTCCGTAGACTATCCCGATATCGCCCAGCAGGTCACCGAGGCCGTGCTAACGAGGGAGTCCGAGCAGGGTATTTTGATTTGCTCCAGCGGCATCGGCATGTCCATCGCCGCCAATAAAGTGAAGGGCATTCGGGCGGCACTTTGCTGCGGTACGTTCGGCGCCGACCGGGCCAGACGTCACAACGACGCCAACATTTTATGTCTGGGTGCTGATGCCATGGACATACCACAGGCACTGGATGTCGTAAAGGTATATCTTACCACCTCTTTCGAGGGCGGCAGGCATTCACGCCGCCTGGAAAAGATACACAACTTAGAAGCGGCTTAGCTTGACAATAGCTAGCTGCTATGTTAGTTTACTACAATAATCTTTATCTCCCGCATTGTCCATCATTTCCGCCGAAGGAGGCAGTATTTTGAAGACATTGCGCAGCGACAGAGTTAAAAAAGGCATTGAAAGAGCACCGCACCGCGCTTTGCTCCGGGCTGTTGGTGTCAGCAGCGACGACTTTTACAAGCCTTTTATCGGCGTGGTCAACAGCTTTAACGAGGTCGTGCCCGGCCATATTCATCTACGAAATATCGCCGAGGCGGTGAAGGCCGGCGTCCGCAGCCAGGGAGGCGTGCCCTTCGAATTCGACACCATCGGCGTTTGTGACGGTATCGCCATGAACCATCCCGGCATGAAGTACAGCCTGCCCAGCCGGGAGCTGATTGCCGACTCCGTGGAGATAATGGTGGAGGCTCACCAGTTCGATGCGCTGGTTTTTATACCGAACTGCGACAAGATCATACCGGGCATGCTTATGGCCGCGGTCAGGTTGAATATACCGTCCATATTTGTCAGCGGCGGCCCCATGCTGGCAGGGCGGATGAACCGTGACGGCCAGTGCGTGCCTGTTGACCTGATTTCAGTGTTCAGCGCGGTGGGCAGCGTGGCCCGCGGCAAGATGACCGAGGCCGAGCTGGAGGAGATTGAAATCGCCGCCTGCCCCGGCTGCGGCAGCTGCTCCGGCATGTATACGGCGAACACCATGAACTGTTTGACCGAGGCGCTGGGCATGGCACTGCCCGGCAGCGGCACCATACCGGCTGCGGACTCCAGGAGAAGCGTTCTGGCTATGGCCACCGGCAGGCAGATAATGTCCGTCTGGAAGAAGAACCTGCTGCCCAGGCGGATAATTAATAAGGATTCGATCAGCAATGCTTTTGCCGTCGATATGGCGCTGGGCGGCAGCACAAATTCGGTGCTCCATCTACCGGCGATAGCCCACGAGGCGGGAATAGAGTTTCCGCTGACTGCCATCAGCAAGATAAGCGAGCGGGTGCCGCATATCGTTAAGTTGAGCCCGGCCAGCGATGTCCATATCGAGGACCTCGAACTGGCTGGAGGCATACCCGCGGTCATGCACGAGATATCCAAGCACCTGAACGGGAAGTGCCAGACCGTATCGCTGGCGCCGGTTTCAACCATAGCCAGGCAGGGCAAGGTTACCAACCGCTCGGTGATACGTCCCTTAAGCGACCCGTTCTCAAAGACGGGCGGGCTGGCCATACTCTTCGGCAATCTGGCGCCTGAGGGAGCCGTGGTGAAGAGTGGCGCCGTGGCCCCGGAGATGATGGTCCACGAAGGTCCGGCCAGGGTATACGATAATGAAGAGGAAGCCACCAAAGGCATAATGAAGGGCGAAATTAAAAAGCGCGACGTTATTGTCATCCGCTACGAAGGCCCAAAGGGCGGGCCGGGCATGCGCGAGATGCTGACGCCGACCTCGCTCTTGGCCGGAATGGGGCTTGATAGATACGTGGCTTTGATAACCGACGGTCGGTTTTCGGGGGGCACGCTGGGAGCGGCCATCGGGCATGTGGCTCCTGAAGCCGCGAGCGGCGGGCCCATAGCCGCGGTTAAAAACGGCGACAGGATAAGCATAAATATACCCGAGCATAAACTGGAACTGAAAGTCAATGACGCCGAGATAAAGAAACGGCTGTCCAAGCTGCCGGAGTTCAAGTCCAGGATAAAGACGGGTTACCTGCGAAGATATATTGAAAATGTCGGCTCCGCCAGTAAGGGAGCAGTATTCTCTAAATAGGAGACAGGTATGAAAAAAACCGGTGCCCAGATACTGTGTGAAAGCCTGGTCCGGGAAGGTGTCGAAGTAATATTCGGCTTCCCCGGAGGTGCGGTGCTGCCCCTGTACGATACGCTGCCGCAATTCCCGAAGCTCCGGCACATACTGGTACGTCATGAACAGGGCGCTGCCCATGCCGCCGACGGCTATGCCCGGGCCACGGGGAAGGCCGGCGTTTGCCTGGCGACATCCGGGCCGGGGGCAACTAATCTGGTGACCGGAATCGCCAACGCCTGTCTGGATTCGTCGCCGGTGGTGGCCATAACGGGACAGGTGGCCAGGCCTTTTATCGGCAAGGACGCTTTTCAGGAGATAGATATCACCGGAATTACGCTGCCGATTACCAAGCACAACTATCTGGTGCTCGATGCCAGAGAGATAGCTGAAGTGGTCAAAGAATCTTTTTACATCGCCCAGACCGGCAGGCCGGGTCCGGTGCTTATCGATATACCGCGCGACGTATTTCAGCAGGAGGCGGAGTTCGTTTATCCGGATAAAATTAATTTGCCCGGCTATAAACCGACCATGTTCGGCCATCCGGCGCAGATAAAGAGGGCGGCCGAAATGATAAATGCCGCCGAACGTCCCATCATTATTGCCGGCAGGGGCGTGATAATTTCAAAGGCTTTTAACGAGCTGAAGGACATGGCGGAGAAGGCGCAGATACCGGTGATTACCACTCTTCTGGGCATCGGCTGTTTTCCGGAGACGCACCTGCTTAGCTTCGGCTGGCTGGGCATGCACGGTATGGCCTATGCCAACAAGGCGGTGCACCATGCCGATGTCATCGTAGCCATAGGCATGCGGTTCGATGACCGGGCTACGGGCGTGGTCAGCCATTTTGCACCGAAAGCCCGAATCGTACATATAGACATCGACCCGGCGGAAATAAGCAAGAATGTGCCGGTTGATGTGCCCATCGTGGGCGACGTTAAGAATGTTCTGGAAGCTCTGAACCAGCAAATTATTCCTCGTGAACACGTGGACTGGTTTAATCAGGTGGACAAGTGGCGTGAGGAGCATCCGGCTCTGGAAATAAGGGACAGCGATTCGCTGCTGCCTCAATATGTGGTGCGCCAGATTTATGAGGTTACCAAGGGCGAAGCCATCGTGGTCACCGGTGTGGGCCAGAACCAGATGTGGTCGGCGCAGTTCTACTTCTACGATAAACCGAACAGCCTGATTTCGTCGGGCGGCCTCGGCACCATGGGCTTTGAGCTGCCGGCGGCGATGGGAGCCAAGGTGGGCAAGCCTGATGAGACGGTCTGGTGCATCGCCGGCGACGGCGGTTTCCAGATGACCATACAGGAACTGGCCACCGTGGTACAGGAAAACATAGCGGTTAAGATAGCCATAATTAATAATGGATTTCTGGGAATGGTCAGGCAGTGGCAGGAGCTCTTTTACGGGCGGCGCTATGTCCATACGCCGCTGGCCGGGCCGGACTTTGTTAAGATAGCTGAAGCATACGGCGTGTCGGCGGCGAGGGTCTCCGACAAAAAACTGGTAGTCTCGGCGATTGAAAAGGCCATGGACCACGATGGGCCGTATTTGCTGGACTTTGTTGTTGAACCCGAGGAAAACGTTTTCCCCATCGTGCCGCCGGGGGCTGCATTGGTCGAAGCTATGGAGATGCCGATGCCGGAGAAAGCGACTCGTTCGAGTAAGTGAATGGACAGCAGGACGAGAGGAGGCGATAAAATTGTCTAATACGAAGCATACGTTAGTGGCCATGGTTGAAGATAAACCGGGCGTGCTAAACCGGGTCTCCAGCCTTCTGCGCCGACGCAGTTTTAACATTGACAGCATTGCCGTGGGGCATACCGAGATGCCAAACCTGTCAAGGATGACCATTGTGGTGCAGGGCGACGATTCCAAGGTGGAGCAGGCCAGGAAACAGCTGGATAAGATAATAGAAGTGGTTAAGATAGTTGACATAACAAGCAGCGAATCGGTATCCAGAGAGCTGGCGCTGATCAAAGTAAAGGCGACTGCGTCAACACGGAGCGAAATCATCCAGATAGTGGATATCTTCAGGGCGAATATCGTTGATGTTTCGTCGGATTCGGTGATGGTTGAAGTTACCGGCGATGAGGATAAGATTAAGTCGCTGCTGGAGCTGCTGCGCGGCTTCGGTATCAGGGAGATTGCCAGGACTGGCCGCATCGCGCTGACCAGGGGCGGTATCGGGCCGCTTCAGGTCGACGAGACGAAGGGAGCCAAGGTATTGAGGCAACCGAAGGTACAGCCGCCGGAGGCCGATGCGCTGCCGGACTGGTAACGACTCAAAAGACGGCACATAGAGAGACGGATTTTAATATTTAAGGAGGCATTATGGCTAAAATTTATTATGAGAAAGACGCTAAGCTGGAGTTAATCAAGGGAAAGAAGATAGGCATCATCGGTTTTGGGTCGCAGGGACACGCCCATGCCCAGAACCTGAGGGATAGCGGCTGCAAAGTAAGCGTTGCCGAAGCCAAGGACAGCGAGGGCTGGAAGGCCGCAAAGAAAGCCGGCTTTAACGTAACCGATGCCGCCACCGTGGCTGCTGAATCGGATATAATCGTGATGCTGGTGCCCGATCAGTCGCAACCCAAGGTTTACCGTGAGTTTATCGAAAAAGGTCTCAAAGCCGGTAAGATGCTTATGTTTGCTCACGGGTTTAACATACATTTCGGGCAGATTACGCCCCCTGCTAACGTAGATGTGACCATGATTGCTCCGAAATGTCCGGGGCATATGCTTCGCCAGGTCTATATAGAGGGCTCCGGCGCTCCGGCAATCGTAGCCGTCCATCAGGACGCCACGGGTAAAGCTAAGAGTCTTGCACTGGCCTATGCCAGAGGTCTAGGTTGTCTTAAGGCAGGCGTCATCGAGACTACCTTCGCAGAAGAGACTGAAACCGACCTCTTCGGGGAGCAGACGGTTCTGTGCGGCGGAGTGACTTCTTTGGTCAAGGCCGGTTTTGAGACGCTGGTGGAGGCTGGATATCAGCCGGAAATCGCCTACTTCGAATGCTTCCATGAGCTAAAGCTGATAGTCGACCTGATGTATCGGGGAGGCATGAGCTATATGCGCTATTCGGTGAGCGATACCGCAGAGTACGGAGACTATACACGTGGGCCGAGAGTAGTCGACGACCTGGCCAAAGAACGGATGCGGCAGATACTGGCCGAAATACAGACCGGAAGCTTTGCCAGGGAATGGATACTGGAGAACCAGGCGGGTCGTCCCGTCTATAATGCATTGAAGAAGATGGATGCCGAACACCAGATTGAAATCGTGGGCGCGCAGTTGAGAAGCATGATGCCGTGGTTGAAGGCGTAGACTGATGATGTATGGATAAGATTATTTTTTTCGATACCACCCTGCGTGATGGCGAGCAGGCTGCTGGTGCCGGACTTAATGCTCAGGATAAGCTGGAGATCGCCAGACAGCTGGAAAGGCTGGGTATAGATGTCATAGAAGCCGGCTTTCCTATAAGCTCGCCCGGCGATTTCGAGGCGGTCGAGCTTATCGCCAGGGAAATTAAGAAGTCGTGTGTCTGCGCACTATCTCACGCCAATGCGGAAGCTGTCGATAGGGCGTGGGAGGCGATCAAGAAGGCTAAGAGGCCGCGGATTCACATCTTTCTTTCGGCCTCGGATATACACCTTCTTTACCAGCTAAAGAAGTCACGCGAGGAGATACTGGAATCCGCACGCGAGATGGTGGCGCGGGCTAAGAAATATTGTGATGACGTGGAGTTCTCGCCCATGGATGCCACACGCACCGAGCCGGCATATATCTATCGTATTGCAGAGGCGGTCATAAAGGCCGGAGCCACCACTTTAAATATACCGGACACGGTGGGCTATGCCACGCCGCAGGAGTACGGCGACCTGATTGAGGGAATACTTAAGAATGTACCTAATATCGGCAAGACAGTGGTCAGCGTGCACTGCCATGATGACCTGGGTCTGGCGGTGGCCAACAGCCTGGAGGCTGTGCGCAGGGGAGCGCGGCAGGTCGAGGCTACCATAAATGGCATCGGCGAGCGCGCGGGAAATGCCTCGCTGGAAGAGATCGTTATGGCGCTTAAAACCAGAAGCGATTTTTATAATCTGTCCACGAATATTGATACTACCCAGATTTATAAGACGAGCCGGCTGGTCAGCGAGCTTACGGGATTTGCTGTGCAGCCAAATAAAGCCATCATCGGCGCCAATGCCTTCCGCCACCAGTCGGGCATTCACCAGGACGGGATAATTAAGAAGGCGATTACCTATGAGATTATGGACCCTAAGTCGGTTGGTATTCCGGCCAGCAGCCTGGTGCTGGGTAAGGTTAGCGGACGGCACGCCTTCAAAGAGAGGCTGGCCGAACTTGGCTATGTGCTTGATGACGAATCGTTCAAGCACGCCTTCCAGGCTTTTAAAGAGCTGGCCGATAAAAAGAGAGAGGTTGCCGACCGAGACATCGAATCCCTGATAGCCGAGGAATTGCGAACCGCTTCAGAGGTCTATCATCTCGACCATATAGAGGTATCGTGTGGAAATCACAATATACCGACAGCCACCGTGAGGCTTATCAGTCCCAGCGGTCAGACTGTGGCTGATGCCGCGCTGGGGACGGGGCCGGTGGATGCCGTGTACGAGGCCATAAATCGGATAGTTAAAGTACCCAACAAGCTGACCGAGTTTACCGTCAAATCGGTTACGGAGGGCATAGACGCCATCGGTGAGGTACTTATCAGGATTGAGAGCAACGGTGCCAGTTATACCGGGCGAGGTGCGGATACGGATATTATCGTTGCCAGCGCCAAAGCTTACATGAACGCTTTGAACCGTCTACTGGCGGTAAGGAAAGCAAAAAAAGATTGAGAGACTTAAATGAACACCACCTTAGATATAATACTTCGCCTGTTGCTGGCAGCAGCGCTGGGAGCCGGCATAGGTTATCAGCGGGAGCGATATAACAAACCAGCCGGTCTTCGTACCCACGCGCTTATTTGTATTGGTGCTGCCTTATTTACGGTAGTTTCAATGTTCGGTTTTCCCGAGAGCGCTGACCCGTCACGTGTGGCTGCAGCAGTGGTAACCGGCATTGGCTTCATAGGCGCTGGCGTTATCTTCCGGGGTGTGCGCGGCGAACACATAGTAACGGGTTTGACCACCGCCGCCAGTGTTTGGGTTACCGCGGCAATAGGTCTGGCAGCGGGTGTCGGCATGTACCTGATTGCCTCGATCATAGCGGTGATCACCGTGTTGATACTTATAATTCCCAAATTGAGAGGATAGATTTGAAGGACCGGGGTGAAGAGACTTGACGTTAGCTGAGAAAATTCTGGCGGCTCATTGCGGCTTAGATAGGGTCAGCCCTGGCGAGTTTATAAACGTCAGGGTTGATTTAGTTTTGTCGAATGATATCACGGCTCCTCTGGCCATAAAGGAGTTTCAACGGATGGGTGTCAAGAAGGTCTTCGATCCCAAGAAGATAATTATGATTCCCGACCATTTCTGCCCGAATAAGGACATACTTTCGGCGGAGCAGGCCAAGATGATGCGCGAGTTCGCCCGACAGTACGACCTTCTCTACTACGAAGTCGGCCGGATGGGCATCGAGCACGTTCTATTGCCGGAGCAGGGGCTGGTGCTGCCCGGAGAGGTAATAGTTGGCGCTGATTCACATACCTGCACCTATGGTGCGCTGGGTGCCTTTGCCACGGGCATGGGTTCGACCGATATCGCCGTCGCTATGGCTACTGGCGAGATATGGATGAAGGTGCCGCCGACTATAAAGTTCGTTTACAGCGGAAAATTGGGAAAGTGGGTAGGTGGTAAAGACCTGATACTGTACACGATAGGCAATATCGGCGTTGACGGTGCGCTTTATTCGGTCATGGAGTTTACAGGCGAAGCCATCGACGCTTTGTCCATGGACGGGCGTTTTACCATGGCCAATATGGCTATCGAGGCGGGTGGCAAGGCTGGTATCTTCAGGATTGACGGCAAGACTCAGCAGTACGTCAAGGGCAGGGCGAGTCGGGCCTACCATGTCTACCAGCCGGACGATAATGCTAAATACGAGCGCGTTATTGAATATGATGTAAGCAAGATGGAGCCTCAGGTGGCCTTGCCGCATTTACCTTCCAACGTGAAGCCGGTGAGCCAGGTAGTTGACATAAAGATTGACCAGGTGGTGATAGGCAGCTGTACCAACGGGCGCCTGGACGACCTGAGGATGGCGGCTAGGATACTCAAGGGCAGGCAGGTTAAACCTGAAGTCAGATGCATCGTAATTCCGGGTACGCAGCAGGTCTATCTGGATGCTATGCACGAGGGACTGATAGAGATTTTCATTAAGGCTGGCGCTGTGGTCAGTACGCCTACCTGCGGGCCCTGTCTTGGAGGTTATATGGGAGTGCTGGCTGCCGGTGAGAGGTGTGTCTCGACTACCAACCGGAACTTTGTGGGCAGGATGGGAAGCCCCCAGTCTGAAGTCTATCTAGCGAATCCGGCGGTAGCCGCCGCCAGTGCTGTTGCGGGGAAGATTACCAGCCCGGTAAGCATTGGCTGATATCCGGGTAGGGGGAGGTTATCATGAGAAATGTAAGAAACACCCTATTGATTTCCACTTTTTTAGTACTGCTCATCATGCCGGTTTACTTTTTAGCCTGCACAGGCAAACCCTCTGGCGGACCAGCAGCTGGGCCGATTATCGTCAGGCAATCGGGCGGTGCCGGAATGCTGATACAGGAATGTTCGGACCAGTCTTATATTGCGCAGACAGCCGACTACATTATCGAGGGAACCGTGGAGAAGGTGGAGAGCCGGTGGAATGAGGACAGGTCAAGCATCGTCACTTATTCGGACGTAGCCATCGAGAAATATGTGAAGGGGGCTCCGTTTGCCGGAAATAAGCTCCAGATCGTTACACCTGGCGGAACTGTGGGTGAAGTCACACAGGCTGTGGAAGACCAGCCGATTTTCCACGAAGGTAAAAAGGTAACGATTTATCTTGAGCAGGTAGACGGTGACTACGCTATTGTGTGCGGCCGGTTTGGCGTCCAGGAAAGATGATTTCACCGAAAAGGTAGTCTTAGCAATTTGTTTGCAGCGGCGAGCGTTAGACAATGGAAAAGGATTATTCAGAAGTGGAGCTAACGGCATACTGCGGTCTGTACTGCGGCGATTGTCTCAGATTCAGAAGCAAGGCTACGGAGCTGGCCCGTGATTTAATGGCGCGGCTGAAGTCGATGCAGTTTGATAAATACGCTAACGTTAAAAAAGCTGCGGTCAAAGAGCTTGAGCACTATGACGAATGTATCGACGTGCTTGATGCCATCGTTAAGTTGGGATGTGATACGCCATGCCGGGCAGGTGGCGAGGGATGTTCTAGTCCTTGCCC
Organism: uncultured Dehalococcoidales bacterium; assembly: GCA_964413085.1. Classification (GTDB taxonomy): domain Bacteria; phylum Chloroflexota; class Dehalococcoidia; order GIF9; family UBA5629; genus 9FT-COMBO-48-23. The sequence continues at coordinate 5,538 of CAYPRI010000034.1, read as the reverse complement.
GATTAAGCCATGCGTCCGGTCAAAGAATCTCGAAGGGTGTTGTGAATGCGATACGTTTGAAATATGTGATAAGTTCGAATTTCTCAGACCGGTTCACGCGGATGCCACCAGGGGTAATTTGCGAAAAATTAGAAAATACGGCTTAAATCAATGGGCAGGATATAGAACTAAATTCTACCCGTGGTTATAATGATAGGTGGCATAATCTAGCTTTTCACGGTGTTTAACTGGAATCCATATACCGCCTGCTAATGAAAGCGATATTTTAAGGCGAGCAAAAATATGGGGAATGTGGGAGAATGCCATGAAACTAACTGAAAGACATATTTTATACGAAGTAAGAAATAAATATAAGAAAAAATTTGTCCCGGAGTCAATTGCATTCAATCAGATTGAGAGGGGCGACCGGATTTTTGTCGGTACAGGCTGTGGTGAACCCCAGTATTTAATCAGGGCACTCATGGAGTATGTGGAAACTAATCCCAAGGCTTTTTTCGATGCCGAGGTAGTTCATGTATGGACTCTTGGTGTGGCGCCTTACACAGAGCAGAGGTTCAGTGCAAATTTCCGGCATAATTCCTTTTTTATCGGCAACGATACCCGAGAGGCAGTTAACGAGGGCCTTGCTGACTATACTCCAATATTTTTATCCCAGGTACCCGATTTATTTTATCGAGGACTTATCCCGATTCAGGTGGCGCTGATTCAGGTTTCGCCCCCTGACGACCATGGCTATATGAGTCTCGGAGTAAGCCTGGACATCGTTAGAGCTGCGGTAGACAATGCACGAGTGGTCGTGGCCCAGGTAAACTCTTATATGCCTCGAGTTCACGGAGATGGTTTTATACATATTGAAGATGTCAACTATATTATTGAGCATAATGAGCCGTTGCTGGAATATGATACGAGCGCGCCTGACGATATTACACAAAAAATCGGGGAATATGTAGCGCGTATCATTGAAGATGGGGACACGATCCAGGTTGGGTATGGCAGTATGACCAATGCCATATTATCCAGCTTTAGCAATAAGAGACATCTCGGCGTACATACCGATTTACTAACAGAAGGCATGGTCGAGTTGATGAAAAAAGGGGTCGTCGACAATTCGATGAAGACAATTAACCGCGGCAAGACGATAGCTACTCTATGCATGGGTAAGAAAGAGACCTATGATTATATCGACGATAATCCCGAAATAGAATTTAAGACCATCGACTACACCGATAATCCGATGATTATTGCTCAGCATAAAAATATGGCTGCAATAAATAGCGCTCTCGAAATTGATCTCACCGGGCAGGCCACAGCGGAATCTATCGGTAAAACGTTTTATAGCGGTATGGGGGGTCACGCTGATTTCATGAGAGGTGCAGTAATGGCGCCCGGAGGAAAACCTATATTGATTGTTCAGTCAACTGCCGAAGACGGGGAAGTATCGCGAATAGTTCCTTTCCTAAAAGAGGGCGCAGGCACTACAATGAATCGTGGAGATATTCATTACGTGGTAACCGAGTACGGAATAGCCTACTTGCACGGGAAAAACATTAGAGAAAGAGCTATGGAGTTGATATCGATAGCTCACCCCAAATTCAGGCCGTACCTTATAGAGGAAGCCAGAAAGTTAAATTTGATTTACAGGGACCAGGCTTATATAGACGGAGCAGGTGGGGAATATCCCGAACGTCTGGAAACCCATCGAACGACTGAGTCCGGACTTAATATTTCATTGCGTCCTGTAAAGATCAGTGATGAGCCTTTATTGAAGGACCTTTTCTACTCTCTTTCGGACCACAGTATGTATCAACGTTTCGTCTCCTTTCGAACTGATATGCCGCATTTGCGGTTACAGGAATTTGTGGTGGTAGATTATACCAAGCAGATGTCTATTCTGGCCGTGTTGCAAAAAGGGACAAAAGAGGTAGCAATAGGTCTCGGCCAATATTTAATGTGCCAGGACGGGCATGCTGCAGAGGTGGCTATTTTGGTTCGGGATGAGTATCAGGATAGGGGTGTGGGGACAGAATTGCTAACCTATCTGACCTATCTGGGAAAGAGAAACGGTCTGCTCCGATTCACGGCGGAGGTGCTGCAGGAAAACCAGAAGATGCTGCATTTGTTTGAAAAGATGGGATTCGATATCCGGCGAAGCGCTTCGGGGAACGTAGTAGAGCTGGATATGGACTTTCTATAAAATTTTTGCCCTGGATCAATGAAATTTCTGAACGGCTTCGATGAAGGAGGTATAGCATTTAAACGTTTTCGGGCTATATTCCCAGAAAGAATCAAAAATAAAAAAGTATGGCTTAGATACTTGGGGTAAATACAGAGGTAAGTTCTACAGTTGGCTGTGATTTTGCATTGCAGACTTTGAATCGGGGTGAATGATTGATTGGGGGAAATGAGAAAAATATACTGGATGGAATAAGAACTGACTATAAGGACAAGTTTGCTGCCGAGTCGGTTATATTTGACCATATCCACAGGGGAGACAGGATATTTGTCAGCACTGGCTGTGCCGAACCTCAGTATCTGATACTGGCTCTAACCGAGTACCTGAAGTCTCATCCGAAGGCTTTTTTCGATGCGGAAGTGATACAGGTGTGGACTCTGGGTGTGGCGCCTTATGCCGAAGAGAGATTCGAGGCCAATTTCCGACATAATTCCTTTTTCATCGGCAACGATACCAGGGCTGCGGTCAACCAGGGTGTGGCCGATTATACGCCGATATTCCTGTCGCAAGTACCGGACTTGTTTTATCGCGGGCTTATCCCGGTTAATGTGGCTTTGATTCAGGTCTCGCCGCCGGACAGCCATGGCTACATGAGCTTGGGGGTTAGCCTCGACATCGTTAAGGCAGCGGTGGACAATGCCGATTTGGTAATAGCCCAGGTGAATTCAAATGTGCCGCGCGTCCACGGTGACAGCTTCATACAAATCGAAGATGTCGATTTCATCATCGAGCATGACGAGCCATTGCTGGAGTATGAGTCTCTGGTGGCCGATGATGTTGCCCGGCAAATAGGGAAGTATGTGGCCCGCATTGTCGAGGACGGGGATACGGTCCAGGTGGGATACGGCAGAGTTCCGAACGCCATTATGTCTAGCCTCAGCGGGAAGAAACAACTCGGTGTACACACCGAGTTGTTGACCGACGGAATAATTGAGCTTATGAAGAAGGGCGTCATTGATAACAGCAGAAAGACGATAAATCGGGACAAGACGGTGGCTACTTTCTGCATGGGCAAGAAGGCAACCTATGAATATATACATGACAACCCGGGTATAGAATTTAAAACTATAGACTACACAAATAATCCAGTGATTATTTCACAGCACGATAATATGGTGGCGATTAACAGCGCTCTGGAAATCGACCTCACAGGCCAGGCGACCGCCGAGTCGATAGGGAAAAAGTTTTACAGTGGTATAGGAGGTCAGGCCGATTTTATGAGGGGTGCAGTTCTGTCACGCGGAGGGAAAACTATACTGACCATACAGTCCACAGCGGAGGACGGTAAGATTTCTAGGATTGTACCTTTCCTGAAAGAAGGCGAAGGAGTCACGCTGAATCGCGGCGATATTCATTATGTGGTGACCGAATACGGCATCGCCTACCTGCACGGCAAAAACGTACGCGAGCGGGCTATGGAACTTATATCAATAGCTCATCCTAAGTTCAGACAGCACCTTATAGAAGAAGCTAAAAAGATGAGCCTGATATACAAGGACCAGGCTTATATCGGAAGAGAAGCCGGAGAATACCCGGAGCATTTGGAGACTTTCAGGACAACGAGGTCCGGGCTTACGGTCCTGCTAAGACCGATTAAAATAAGCGACGAACCACTGTTAAAGGACCTTTTTTATGCTCTTTCCGATAAGAGCATGTATCAAAGATTCATTTCGGCTCGAAAAGATATGCCCCACGCGCGATTGCAGGAGTTCGTTATCATAGATTACACCAAGCAGATGGCGATCTTGGCGGTTATTCAAAAGGAAGGAAAGGAAGTGGCTATCGGTCTGGGGCAGTACATAATCGGCGAGGACATTCATAGCGCCGAGGTGGCTTTTGTGGTAAGGGACGACTATCAGGACAAGGGCGTTGGCACAGAGTTGCTGTCTTATCTGACATATTTGGGGAAGCGAGGTGGCTTGCTTGGCTTTACGGCTGAGGTGCTTCAGGAAAACCGGAAGATGCTGGATCTGTTCGATAAAGCAGGTTTTGACATGGAGCGCAGGGGTACAGAAGGCGTATATCAATTAAAGATGTCTTTCAGATAGTAAAGGAGGTAGATATTTGAAACTAAAGGGCAAGGTCCATAAGTATGGCGCTAATATCGATACCGACGCCATCATTCCGGCCCGCTATCTCAATTTGTGGGAAGCAGCCGAGCTGCGTGAACACTGCATGGAAGATTTTGACCCAGAGTTTCTTTCCAGAGTTGAGCCGGGTGATATTATCGTAGCTGACAGCAATTTCGGCTGCGGCTCATCACGGGAACATGCACCGGTAGCCATTAAAGCTGCCGGTATATCCTGTGTTATAGCTAAGAGCTTTGCTCGAATTTTTTTTAGAAATTCAATTAATATCGGGTTACCTCTTCTGGAATCCGCGGAAGCGGTCAATGGCACACAGGCCGGCGATGTACTGGAGGTCGACCTGGCAACGGGGAAGATACATAACGTCACCCGCAATAGGACTTTTGTTGCTGAACCTTATCCTGATTTCATGATGAGCATCATTAATGCCGGCGGACTTGTTGAATATACCAGAAAGAAACTTGCGAGAGGAGCATAACCGGTGAAGTTTAATATAACGGCATTGCTGGGCGACGGCGTAGGCCCCGAAGTTGGCACTGAAGCCATAAAAGTTCTGGAGGCCCTTGGTAAAGAGTTCGGGCACCAGTTTCAGTTCAAGCACGGGCTTGTCGGCGGTGCATCCATCGATGCACACGGCGTTGCCTTGACTAAAGAGACTCTTAAGATGTGCCGGGATAGCGACGCTGTGCTGCTGGGCGCTGTCGGCGGGCCGAAGTGGGACGACCCCAGAGCCAAGGTGAGGCCGGAGGATGGACTGCTGGCGCTGCGGCAGGAACTGGCGCTTTTTGCCAACCTTCGCCCGGTGAAGGTACTACCCATGCTGGTGAACTCGACAAGCCTGAAGCCGGAAATTATAAAGGACGTCGACCTCATGGTGGTTCGGGAACTTACCGGCGGACTTTACTTCGGTCAGCCTAAGAAACAGTGGGAGACCGCCCAGGGCCGGAAAGCTGTCGATACCATGGCATATTCGGAACAAGAGATAGAGCGCATCGTCAGGGTCGGCTTTGAGATAGCACTGACCCGACGTATGAAACTGACCTCCGTCGACAAGGCGAACGTTCTGGAATCGTCGCGGTTATGGCGGCAGGTTACCACTGAGGTTGCTGCGGATTACCCGGGCGTGGAACTCGACCACATGCTGGTAGATGCCTGCTCGATGCGGCTTATTCAGCGACCGTCACAGTTCGATGTCATCGTTACTGAAAACACGTTCGG
>CAYPRI010000033.1:13722-18704 GCA_964413085.1 uncultured Dehalococcoidales bacterium | reverse complement strand
TTCGCGAAAACGGTTTTCAAGACCGTCGCCATCGTCCACTCGGCCACCCCTCCCCAAAACCGCCCTAGTATATGAAATCAATATATCTTTGGCAACAAGGCAGATCCATTGCTTTGGAACCAGCTGGAATTATTGTCAAATGTAGCCCGTCCATTTAGGGTCGAGCCAGAGGCTAAAGCCTCGAGAATATATGTTTTGGTTGGTGATAGGGGAAATAAATATGAACAGTGACTAAAGGGACGAAGGCTTCATTATTTTAGGGGATTGAAAAGAAATGTCTGAAGAATGACTATTCTATTGTGCTCAGTATAGTTTCTATTGCTGCCTGATTCTCGAATGATCCGTCCTGAATTTCTCGAATTATACCTTCTTTGTCTATAAAGAAAGTCTGGGGTATTTTTTTAGGTGGGATGATATCATATAGCTGGTAGACGACTCCATTGGGATCAAGCAACATGGTGAAAGTGAATGAGTAATTGTTATTGTTTAATTGAGTTATGATTTTATTTTTAGTTTCCTTATTATTGATAGCAATTATTGTTAAGCCAGATGTATGATTATCAGAAACTGCTTGCAGGAAAGGTAGCTCTTCCATGCATGGTTCGCACCAGGTAGCCCAGAAATTAACCATTACAATTTTGCCGCGGAAATCACTTAGTGTAACATCGTTTCCGGCAAGGTCTGTGAGGCTAAAATCGGGGGCACGGTTGCCGACCTCAATACCAACCGGGATTGGAGTTACCGTATCGAAAGAATCGGCCAGCGACGCTTCATTTCCTGCTGCGTCTTTCGATATTACAGTGAAGTAATAAGTGCTGCCGGAGTCCAGTCTTGATAGCGTGACATTATGCGTGGTGGTGAGGCTTGTCTGCTCCGACGTAGTCGAAGTGGCATTATCGCTAATCCAGTATTCGACCTGACCGGTGGCAGGTTCATCGGTGATCCAGGTAATAATGGCGCCGGATTCTGTAATGTTTGTTATATTAAGCCCTGAAATAGTCGGCGCCGTCTCGTCACCGATGGCCTGGGTGATTAGTTCGTCCTCCTCCGAAGTCGTTACATTGCCGTCGGCGTCCGTGGCTATCACGGTTAAGTAATATGTTGTACCGGGTTCCAGGTCGCTGATGGCCACTGATTGTGTCTTGGCTAGCGTTGCCGTTTCCTCCGTCTCGGTGACTAGATTACCATCGACATCGTTTAATACAACATGCCCAGTAGCAGGTTTATCAGTGACCCATTTGATTCTAGCACTTGTTTCAGTTGTTGACAGAACCGAGACATCAAGAATACTGGCAGGAGAACTGGTGATAGTGTTTTCAGTATTCTCTGTGTTATCCGCATTGTCTATGTTATTTACGACCGGTGGTGGTGTCGCCTCATTTCGAATGAAAAAGTAATATACGCTGCCACCTATTATCAAGCACACAATTACAATCATTGCTATAGCGAATCCGGACAACCCCCCCTTGGCTGCTGGAGCCCGTGTTTTTTCAGAGGGTGCGGGTGCGGCATGGTACGGGTGTGGTCGTGAAGGCATTTGTGCACTAGCCGTCATTCCTGACGGAGGTACAGCGCCGGGCATAGCTGGCGCTATTCTGGGTATTGGTATTACAGCGCCGGGTGGCGGCGTGATAGTAGAAGGCGCATAATTTTGATGTTGCCAGGGAGCCGCGGCTGGAACAGTTTGCGGATTATTATATTGAGGTGGAGCATGGTAAGCTGGTGGCTGTGGCGCCACAGAGGCTTGAGGCCAGGATGATTGTGGGTGTTGTATCGGTGGCGTAGGCGTCCCTGGTGCTGGCTGAATCGCCCGGTGCTTGGTTCCGTAAAGGAGACCGCAGGCCGTGCACCGCCCCAATTCATAGTCGATACTGCCACCGCATTTTGGACAGTTGCGATGTTGTTGAGCGGCAGGGCCACCGATTGAAGGCTTTGGCAAAGGAACCTGTGGCGCCTGTTGAGGATAAGATGTAGCGGCTCTCGGAATTGGCATGGCCTGTGGCCTACCCGAGCCGAAAGGTACCGTTGGGGGCGTGACGATTTGCTGCTCTGCCACACACAAGTAGCCGCATTTCGGGCAGAATCTGGATCGTTGCGGTAAAACTTCGCGACAATGCGGACACAGCATAGAGCCGCAGTTGTTGCACCGCGTTTGTCCGGCCGGCATCTGTGAATGGCAGACGGAGCACAGCGTTACTCTGGGTTGCACGCTAGCCTTCTCCCTTTATTTCCATATTATTTTCCCTAACATTATACACTTAGCCAAGAATTACAATAAAATCTGTTCAGACCGGTTGAATGTCGACACGGTACTAAAGCAGCATAATCAGGAGAGCCGAAGTTGTGAGAAATTACGGCTAGTTTAAAGAATTAAGAATGGTTTTTATTTCCTCGATATCTTTGAACCGTCCAATTTTGATATTGCGAATAATTCCGTCGGAATCAATAAAAACGGTTTCAGGTATGGTCCATACATGGTAGTCCTTCTTAGTTTGCCCAACGGAATCCATAAGGATAGGAAGAGTAAAAGGGCCGGCCTCATCGATAAATTTAGCTTCAATTGTCTCTATACGGGCGGGAGCTTCGTTAATCTTACTGTCTATACAGATGGTAAGCACCAGGAAGTCTGAATTTGCCGAGTTACTGTCGGCAAAATCTGCATCTTCATAGATGTCGCGTATGTATGGAAATTCACCAATGCAGGCTCCGCAATACGTGCTCCAGAAGTTAAGCAATATCTTCTTCTTCCCTATGTAAGCGCTGAGCGTCTCCGAGCCTGATTTGTTGGGCGATTCCGGATTATCGTCGTAGTAGTAGGGCAAAGTGAAGTCTATAGCCCGCCGTCCGACCTTCTCGCCGTAGGTAATTTCTTGGGCGGTGGCAATCATTTTAGTTTCGCTGGCTTCTGCGCCGCACTTGTCGGCTGATTTCACCATAAAATAGTATATAGTGTTCGGTTTAAGGCCGGTTACTCGTACTTTATGGTTGGTGGTCAGTTCTCCGTTGGATACAGCGGTGAAGCCGTAGTCATTTGTCTCACCGTAATCGACCTTGCTTGTAGCAGGTATGTCAGTCACCCAGGATATAGTAGCGCTGACATCGGAATAGCTGTCTAGTTTGACCTGGGAGATGATGGGCTCAGTCGAATCTATATTCTTGAAATTTGCAGTTAAGGTTACGTCTGAATCCATAGTAATAGTTATATTATCCGTGGGGCTGGCGACGCCATCCCAATAGTTAAAGATGTAGCAATCGCCCGGTATGGCGGTCAAATTAACCTGGCTTCCGGATTCATACGTGCCGTTCGCGGAAGGAGGGGGCGTTATTCTAATTTCACCGGCACTCTGCGGGACGACGTTTGTAGCCAGCGTATAGGTCTTGGTTGGCGTAACTACCACAACTGGCGGCAAGGCTCCAGACTTAATTTCCTCCCTGATGAAGCGATAAGCATAAATGCCACCAAAAACAAGGCCGACAATAATAAGTCCTGCCAGCGTACTGGCTAATATTGGTCTGACGAACTGTTTCAGAGGAGGAAATTGAAAGTGTGTCCCGACGGGCCCCTGCCTTTCCCTGACAAATGTACTCTTTGGCTCCCGTATCTTTTTCGGCCGGGGCTCACGCGGCACACTATCCCAAATTGGTTTACTTTGCTTTATAGCCTGACTCGCAATAGGTAGAGGCCCGGCTGGTGCCGGTTTGGCGGCCATAGAACGAGCATGAGATTGGCCGCAGAAATTACAGTGCTCCCGCGTAGTATCAACTCTGGCACCACATTGTGGGCAAATATATTGTCTAGTTTGGTACGTGTCTTCTGTTATTTGCTCGCGTTTCTGGTGTCGCGCCTGCTGCGCTTTTATATACAGGCTGAAATTAGGGTCCTCCCAGCCACAGCTTGCGCAGATTTTTCTCTCAAATGGATTATGGCATTTAGGGCAATAACGGGCGTTACAATTGGGGCAAATAAGTTCGCCATAATTATCGCGTTTTATCTGTATGCGACACTTGGGACACAATATTATGTTTTGCACGAGGCCTCGTTACGCTTAACTCCAGCTACCTACTTTATATAACGCTAAAAATATTGCTCTAGATTATACACGCCGGGGGGGCAAAAGCAAAAAGTTGCACGGTGAGTCAGTAGTCTATGCGAATTATTATTTTGGTTTAGGTTTGCCTACGGGAATCGTTTTCATGGGGCCTGAATAGCCGCAGCTGCGATAATTCGGGCAGCGGCCGAATGCTTTGCTAGCCTTGGCACCACAGCGCGGGCACGTATACCTGGCCAGTATTTCCGTACCCTTGGATTTTCTCTGCCTGTCTGCTTGTGGCCTTGGGGGTTCCACTTTTATCGGTTTACCAGCCTTATTTTTGCCGCTGAGGTATATGTCCTTGTCTTCCATGCTGCCGATATAGCCGCAATTAGGGCAGTTGCCGAATTGGGAAAGCATCTTGGCCGAACATTGAGGGCAGGCGTAGCGGGGCTTTGAACTATCCGGCATATCAGACCCTTTGTATCGCCTCCATGCCCATGTATGGGACCAGGGCCTCCGGCACTTTTATGCTGCTGTCAGCCTGCTGATAATTCTCCAGTAGCGCAATGACTACACGAGGCAGTGCCAGCCCGGAACCGTTTAGCGTATGGACGAAAGCCGGCTTGGCCTTGGCATCCGGACGATAGCGGATATTTGCTCGCCTGGCTTGGAAGTTGCGGCAGTTGCTGCATGAACTTACCTCCAACCATTCGCCGCAACCGGGAGCCCACATTTCGATGTCAAACGACTTTGCCGAGGCAAAACCCAGGTCACCGGTGCACAGTTGCAGCACCCTATAAGGTATACCGAGGCGCCTGCATACATCTTCAGCGCTGTCCACCAGCTTGTCCAGTTCCTTGTCGGAGGTCTCAGGTTCTGTGAACTTGTACAGCTCCACCTTGTCGAATTGATGCCCTCTCTTTATGCCCCGGGTGTCTTTGCCGGCTG
>CAYPRI010000033.1:0-13622 GCA_964413085.1 uncultured Dehalococcoidales bacterium | reverse complement strand
TCCACCTTGTCGAATTGATGCCCTCTCTTTATGCCCCGGGTGTCTTTGCCGGCTGCCATCTTTTCTCTGCGGAAGCAGGCTGTATAGGCGACGTAGTAAATAGGCAAAGTACCGGGCGCTAGGACTTCATCCCGATGCAGGTTAGTCAAGGGGACTTCGGCGGTAGGCACGAACCAGAAATCATCCTCCTCGTCGTGATAAAGGTTGTCAGCAAACTTGGGCAAATTACCGGAGCCAACCATACATTCACGTTTGACCATGAAGGGAGGGTATATTTCCGTGTAGCCGTGCTCTTTTATATGAAGGTCGAGCATGAAGTTAATGAGTGCTCTCTGAAGACGAGCCCCCTCGCCTTTCAACACATAGAACCGACTACCGGATAGCTTGACTCCGCGCTGGAAGTCGATAATGTTCAGTTTTTCAGCCAATTCCCAGTGGGGCAGCGGTGTGAATTTCATATCCGGAGGTTTACTCCAGGAACGAACCTCCACGTTATCCTGCGAATCCTTGCCTACGGGCACATCGTCTGCCGGAAGGTTTGGTAATCTGAGAAGCAAATCGTCCAGTTCTGATGCCAGTTGGCTTATATCGGCTTCTAGAGTTGTCACCTTTTCTCCGAGCTGCCGCATTTCAGTTATAAGCTGAGCGGGCTTGTCCTTCATTTTGCCCAGCTGTTTATTAACTTCGTTATGGTGCGCCCTTAGCGTTTCCATCTCGTGCAGTAGTTGACGCCGCTTCCCGTCAAGGCTCAGTATCTGGTCCAGCGGAGCTTTCTCGCCTCGCTTTTCCATAGCTTCCCGGACTAAACTGGGATTGTCACGAATTAACTTTATATCCAGCATAATGCATTCGCTTCGCTATTTTGTTTTCAGTTGTGGGAAAAAGATAACTTCACGTATGGACTGTTTATCTGTAAACAGCATGGCCAGGCGGTCGATGCCCACGCCCAGGCCACCGGTGGGTGGCATGCCGTATTCCACCGCCAGGAGGAAATCCTCGTCGACAATATCCTCTTCAATTTCTTCGGCGGATTTCGGCTTGGCTGATTCCCCGGACCGTATTTCTTTCTGCTTTCGGAAGCGTTCCCTCTGCTCTATAGGGTCGTTTAGTTCTGTAAAAGCATTAGCCACCTCCATGCCGCCGATAAAGGCCTCGAACCGTTCCACCAGGCGGTCGCTATCCGGCTTTCGCTTTGCCAGTGGCGACATGTCAATTGGGTAATCCACCAAAAACGTCGGCTGCATTAATTTAGGCTCGACGTAAGTCGAGATCAGTTCGTCGATTAAACGGCCTCTGTCCTTCTTAGGGTCGACTTCCTGTCCCGATTCTTTCATTTTCCTCCGCAGTGAGTCTGCATCCCGGTAATCTTCGAAATCAATGCCGCTGTGGTGCCGAATGGCGTCACGAAGACATATTCGTGGCCAGGGTGGTGCCAGAGAGAGTGTTTCTTCGCCGAACTTAAGGCTGGTATTTCTGACGATTTCTCCGGCCATATAAGATACCATATTTTCGAACATAGCCATCATGTCATTATAATCGGCGTAGGCTTCGTATATTTCCGCCATAGTAAATTCGGGGTTATGCCGCGTTGATATGCCTTCGTTGCGAAATACGCGGCCGATTTCATACACTTTGTCGAAACCGCCTATTATTAGCCGCTTTAAGTAAAGCTCCAGCGCGATACGAAGATAAAGGTCCTGGTCCAGGGCTTGATGATGTGTTTTGAAACGCCGGGCCAGGGCACCTCCGGCAACAGGCTGGAGTACTGGCGTCTCGACCTCGATGAATCCGCGCTCATTAAGAAAGTTTCTCAGGGCTGAAATTACCTGGCTCCGTGCTCTGAAGACGGCCTTGATTTCTTCGTTAGATATCAGGTCCAGGTAACGCTGGCGGTAGCGCTTCTCCACATCCACCAGCCCATGCCACTTCTCCGGCAGCGGCTGAAGAGATTTAGCCAGCATGGAGAATTCACTGGCTTCGATGCTTATTTCGCCTGCTTTGGTTCTGAAGACTTTTCCGGTTACGCCGATAATATCGCCGATGTCTATTTCGTGTAGAAGTTCATATCTTTCCTTGCCGAGGATATCATGGCTGAAGAAAACTTGAATCTTACCTGAACCATCGCGAATGTCGAAGAAGGCGATCTTACCTATAAATCGAATTGCTGTAACTCGGCCGGCGAGGCTCAGTTCAGGTGAAGGGCCTTTATGAGATTGCGATTCAATCTGCTGATACAGAGCGAGAGCTTCTTGCACGGTATGGGTGCGATGATAAGAACGAGGATACGGATCTATGCCGCGGTCCCGAATTTTTCCAAGCTTTTCCAGGCGTTGTTGTGCAATGTGCTTCAGTCTGGCCATAATACGCCGCTGTTCGCCATATAGCAATTTTCGGGGGTGGGGATCGTCAACTCACGTCCATTACCAGAAGCTTCAGTAATCCGGCAGGTGTCTTGACCTCGACTTCATCACCTATCTTTTTACCCAGCAAGGCTTTTCCTACCGGTGATTCGTTAGAAATTTTACCTTCCACGGGACTGGCCTCGGCACTGCCTACTATAGTAAATTGCTCTATTTTGCCATCCTGATTCTGAATCAACACCTTATCGCCTATTTCAACCACGCCGGTCATAACTGGCGATTCGATGACTGTTGCGTTTTTAACGATATTCTCCAGCATCAATATTCTGCCCTCGACGAAAGCCTGCTCATTTTTAGCATCTTCGTATTCGGCGTTATTCTCGGTGCCGCCCATTTCACGTGCGCGTTTTATTTTATCGGCTATCTCCTGCCTTCGCACCGAAAGCAGGTTTTCCAGCTCTGACTGTAATTTAGTTAAGCCTTCTCTAGTAATAAGGATTTTCTTTTGCCCCATGTGATTTACTCCTTGGAAACTACTAAAAAAACTGAGAGTGCGGCAACCCTCAGTTATGATTGAATTAGCACATATTATAAGCTGCTTTGTCGGGGTTGTAAAGAGACAGACCAGATAATATAATTACAAAGTCCAAATTTAGGAGGTAACGTGGTCGCTTTATATATCACATCCACAACATCTGCGGGCAAAACAGCCTTTTGCGCCGGTATTGCCCAAAAATTACTTGACAGTGGGTCTAAAGTGGGATTTATGATGCCAGTCCATATTACTGAGGCCGCTGAGACTAATGGTTGCAGGGATTCTATCTTCATCAAAGAAGTGTTGAAGTTAACGGAATCCGATGAACTGCTCTGCCCAATTAGATTATCTCAACAAGAATTGCGGAGAAATTTAACGGAAGACCAGTCGAATTTTTCCCGGAATTTAAAAGAAGCTTATGGCAAGGTGTCACGAGGCAAGGACGTTGTTATCATGGAGGGAATGGGCGATCTGGAGACAGACGAAGTCTCTACGCTGGCCAGTCACACTGTTGCTGAAGCGCTGGAAGCAAAAGTGGTTGTGATAGTCGATTATTCTCCCAAACTAGATGTGGCCAATATTGCTCAGATAGGTAGTAAGATTGGAAATCTGGTTGGGGTCGTCATTAATTTTGTGCCTGTTTCAAAGATAGACAGGGTCAAACGTGAGTTAACCGGTGCCTTGGGCAAGGCAGGAGTTAAAGTACTGGGCGTATGTCCGGAGGTCAGGAGCCTGCTAGGAGTAACCGTGGAGGAACTGGCTAAAACGCTCAGTGGCGAAATTCTCACTGCTGCAGGTAAATGCAAAGAGATCATTGAAAATGTGATGTTGGGGGCAATGACCGTCGACTCCGGGATAACGTATTACAATCGAAAAGAAAATAAGGCTGTAGTGGTTCGTGGGGAGAGGGCAGATATGCAATTAGCCGCCTTACAAACTCCGACCAATTGTCTGATCGTTACTAACGGCGTTAAGCCCTTGCCAGTCGTAGTAGTTCAAGCTGAAGAGAAACAAGTTCCTATAATTTTGGTTAAGCAGGATACCAACACAGCGGTAGCCGGTATCGAAAAAGCACTGGCTGAATCCAGTTTTCGGAGCCGTCAAAAACTAGAGACGTTCAAGAAAGTGCTGGAGGGCTGTTTTGATTTTGGGGCCTTATATTCGGGACTTGGCTTAAAACCTTAACCTTCGTCATTTTCGCAGGTGGCCAGTATTTCCGCAGCACGTTTGGCTAAATGTGCAGGCACCTGTACCTCAACCTGACCCAGGCCGTCAACCGTTAGGCCATACACTATTCCGGCAGATTCATATTTGAGTATAGCCGGAATATCCTCGCAATTCAGCCGACCTTTAATTATCTCTGCTTCAGGCTGACTGCTGGCCACATACACGGTAGTAAATCTGGTCTGTTCCCGCAAAATTATCCTCAACTGTGAGAAAGCAAGTGGTTAAATTATAGGCGATTAAGCAGGCTTTTGTTAAGTGGATTTCGATAGTAACGCTGTGTGAATCCAATAGAAACCCTGACCGAGGACTAGCTCCATCCTCGGTCAGGGTAAATTAACACGAGTTTTTGCTGTCTAAAAATATATCTTATCTATAATTAATTCGGTGCGCACTGATCGCCGTACGGTTTACCAAAGCAGTTATCCTGCAGAGCCCAGGTCAGCGAGCAGCACTCGGTGTGTGGAGCACCGGTTACGCCCCAGTCTCCGCCATGGTTACCACCAGTGCATTCGCTGGTTCCAAAATGATTGAGATGATTGTTGTTAATTCTGGGATGGTTACCGATATCAGCGCCTGCCCAGCTTTTTTCTGCCAGAGCGAGGCTGATTCCCCAGCAGAAACCACAGTTCGGCAGGAATTTTTCATTGATTGCAGCCTCGGGACAACTGGATTCCGCCTGACCGGTGGCTGGACATGCTACACTGGACAGTGAGGCTTCGCAAGCCGCCGGGTCAGAGCAAGTAGCTAATGCACCAGGCTCCACCGTGCGGCATGCAGGACAACCACCAAGGCAAGAATTCGGGTCTTGGTAGATGCTCTTGCCAGCCTGTGGACAATTCGTGCCCAGAGCGGCGCAAAGGGTCTTAGGTCCGCACAAGCCTGACAGGCGTGTCATGGCTTGAATGGGAGTCCTGCCCCAATGCTGCAGGTATATGCCCCAGGAATTCTCGTTATCCTGCCACTTTACTGGGTCCCAGGCGCATTTTGCTATTCCGGCGTACTCGTCCTGTGCCAGTGCGACCGTTGGCAACACGACAGACACAGCCAATACGATGGCTAAGACAATACCAACAATTCTCAAATTGACACCTCCATTTTGAGTTTTGCTAAAGGTTCGACCACCCTTTGATAAACGATTTTACAGGGTCAACTAGCTTTTGTCAATAGGGGTTACTGGGTCTTGAAAATCATTTTTACAAAATATACAATTACTGGCTGTTGCCCTAATTCTCGTTTGGACTGGAGGTGATAACCCGTTAAAAAAGAAAATTAAGGAGGGACGGTGATTTGAATGCTCTTGGAAGACAATTACTGATAGAACTGAAAGACTGCAACTTGGAGGTGCTTAACGACATCAATTATTTAAGACGCTGTCTACACGATGCTGCTGAACAGATTGGCGCTACGGTAGTAAACGAATGTTTTCATGCTTTTAGTCCACACGGAATAAGTGGTGTCCTCGTAATCTCTGAATCTCATATATGTATTCATACATGGCCGGAACACGGTTATGCCGCAATAGATATTTTCACGTGCGGTGATTTAGTTAAACCGGAACTGGCTGTTAATCCGCTGGTGGAGAAGCTTGGCTCAAAGAACCCCTCTTTTATTGAATTGAAAAGGGGTATCCTGCAGAATAATCCAGTTGGCTGTGAATTAAAATGAAAGACCCTGATAAACCTGATAAACGTAAATGGCTGTATGATGAGGTAAGCCCTAATCTGGCGCAGCTCCATAGGATTAAAAAGATAATATATTCCGCACGTACGGAGTTCCAGTCTGTAGAGATAGTTGATACCCGGAGTTTCGGGATTTGCCTGGTGCTGGATGGGAAAATTCAATCCAGTGATCGGGATGAATTCATATATCACGAGGCGCTGGTTCATCCGGCAATGCTCAGTCACTCCTCTCCTGAGACAGTCTTTATCGCCGGAGGTGGCGAAGGGGCCACACTACGCGAGGTACTGGCTCATAAAACCATCAAGAAAGTTGTAATGGTAGATATCGATAAACAGGTTATAGACATCTGTCGCCATCATCTCCCCTTGTTCCACGAGGGCTCCTTTGATGACCGCCGTCTGGAACTGCATTTCACCGATGCGCGGGCGTACTTGCGGGAAACTGCGCGAAAATTTGACGTAATCATTATCGATCTTGTTGAACCGTTGGAAGAAGGCCCTGCCTGTTTACTTTATACACGTGAATTTTACGAACTGGTAAGAGATAAGCTGAATCCAGACGGCATAATATCTGTTCAGTCAGGAGCTGCCGGCTGGACCAATTTTGCTAATTTCACCGCGATAATTAACACTTTAAAAAGTGTCTTCAATATAGTATGTCCTTATCATACTTATGTTCCTTCCTTTGTTGACCTCTGGGGATTCGCCACGGCTTCGCAGAGCGTAAGCCCCATCGAGTTATCGCCTGAGGAGATAGACCAAAGGATTTCCGCGCGACTATCTAAGAGGTTAAAATCCTATGATGGGCTGACGCATCAGTCCTTTTTTATTTTGCCAAAACACTTGCGCCATCAATTAGCTATTACCAGAAGAATAATCACAGACCGCAAACCGGTTTTCGTCTATTGATCCTCAAAACAGCTAACCTGCAAGCCCATCTACGTTTACCGCACCAAGTTTGATATTTTCACCATGAGCCAAAAATGGTTGAAGTTGGTGTGAGCCTGTCTTGGCCTCGCCGGATGGTGTATATGCTATTTGGTTTTGAAGTTGGTAGGACAGTACTTTTCCATTAATAGAAAAGTGTGTTCACCGTGAATCGTTTGCCCGCAAGGTGCGAAGCCGCATTTTTTGAAACATTTCTGTGCTCGGACGTTCCATGTTAATGTCTTCAGGTGAATCCTTTTCATGTTAGTTCTGGAGAAAAAGTAATTAAGCGAAGTTGTAATCGTATCAGCGCCGTAGCCCTGGTTCCAGTAATTGCGGTCACCGATCATTATTCCCATCTCGGCCTCTTTTTTAGTTTCGTCCAGGTTAAAATAGCTACAGTTGCCAATATGCCTGCCATCAAGGGTTTCGATGGCGAAACGATAGCTCTGATTTGAGCGATGTAAATCTTCAAGGTAATTTTCCAGAAATTCTTCAAAGGAGCACCGTATAGGAGGGGCAGCATCTAACTTGCAGAGCTCAAAATCCTGCCGCCAGCTGTAATCGTTAGTAGCGTCCTGTAATTGCTTTGGTCGCAACTTGACTTTATTGCCGGTTAATAGTGGCGGCTTGCTTATGGCTGCCAGGATAGGGGGTCTTCGCAATACTCAATCTCCTTCAAGGCCGATTTAGCCGCGTTACGAATCACTGGCTTCGGATTTTTAACCAGTTTATTTAAAGCTTGCGTGGCCGGTTCATTTCCTATTTCGCCGAGAGCTTTTATAGCCGCTTCCTTTACACGGTCGTCACTATCATTGACCATTGCCACCAGATGGGGTACAGCTTCCTCCGCTCCGAGTTCACCGCTTGCGCTGGCAGCCTCGTAGCGTATTTCAGCTTCGTTATTATTTAACTCGGTTAGCAGAGTAGACAACCAGGCCAAATCACAGTTGCGTCCCATGGCATAAATCGCACTGGCTTTCAATTTAATATCATCAGTATGATAGGCCGCAGTGATAAGTTCTTTAACCCTGGGTAGGTTATAAGGGGAGATGCTCTCAAGTGCCCGGCGTTTGACTTCGTTTAATTCCTTCTTGTTTTCCAGAACCTCCAGAAGGGCATTATACACTTTCTCTGAATAATAGCCGGGAAGGTTACCGAGTTCACCCTGGAGAGCGAATTGCCCAAGGGCAATGGCGACTGCTGCCCTTACCTGGGCTGATATATCTTCCTTCAACACCTTTGTCAGCGGTTTGATGAGTATGTAGTTGCCTTCTCCCTCCAGTCCGGCCGCGGCTTCCATCCTGATTTTTTCGTCAGGGTCGAGGAGAAATAAAGTGAAAACTCTGCTGAAATCGAGTCTGAAGTCAACTTCGCTAAGGTGTGCAAGGTGAGAAACAATTTCACGCCGTCGCTCTAAATCCGTATCCTTCAACGCAGCTGTAAGAAAATCCATTTCATCATTATTAAGGTTTGACAGGCATGTCAATTTTGAGTTATTTATTCTCTTGCCGGAATCTAGAATTTCCGATATGCACTGCACAGTCGGCGTAGTTTCATTCGGCATCTATTTGTCTTCCTCCTCGTCACCATCCTCGTTATCTTCTTCCTCCTCAATTTCTTCGATTTCTTCTACCTCCTCCTCTTCGGGTGGCCAAACGGGTTTGGTATATCGGTCTATGAATTCCTCCATAGCTTCGGAAGCCATCTTTTTCATTTGCTCGTCCGATTCTTTAGATAACTTGGCCAGATCGTTTGTATTGATATTGATCGATAATACCTTAGCCAGGACCTCAAGTATTGCCAGTGCTGCTTTGGGATTGGGTATTCGAGTAGTATACGATGGAACCTCACCCAGTAGACAGATGCCCTCGAAACCTCTCTCTTTAGCTACACCCAGAAACAGACCATTTAATCCGGCGATTTGAATGTCACCACGGAGAATAACGTTCTGTTTTCTAAGAACTTCCAGTAGTTTCTGGTTTGTGGCAGCACCCCAAACCTTAGGATTTTCGGTATGATGAATTCTGGCGATGGCTGCGGCGCAAGTATAAACCCTTTTGACCTTTAGTTTGCGACTGACATCCAGCACGCAACTTGCCATTTCATAACCTTTAAAGCTGGGCTGCTGGTCACTGATGAATAAGAGTAGGTCCCTGTCCGAGTTGGGATTTTGCCAGTGGTAGAATTTGCCTTCAGGAAATTGAGGGGCTTCGATAATGTTACCTTTAACCATGACACCGATAGGGTCGAAGAAGTCGAATGGCTCGATTTCACCGATCTCTTCCATTTTAAGCTTGTCTTTGATGTACCTGGCTATTATAAGTGCCACGTTTCCAATCCCGGGCCAGGCTGCAAGAAGGTCACAGGCCTTCCGACGTGGTTCCTTGTAAAGTTTAATTACAGTTTTCATTATTCACCCATCTTTGGACGCAACCGACAGGCCAGAACAATAGAGACTGGGAGTCTGCAGGAATCCTTCCACCCACCTGGCATCTTTACCTACGGCTTCAATTTGTTTTAGGAGTTGATAGACATTACCGGCAACCATAGTGTTTTTAACTCTGCCCGTTATTTCCCCGTTCTCTATCTTGTAGCCCAGTAGAACGTTACCACTAAAGTCACCGTTAAGTATATTGCCCTGCTCCGCTCCAATCAAGGTATCTACTACCAAACCCTCTTTAATATCTTTTATCATATACTCGAAGGTAACATCACCACTGCCTATGACAAGGGAACTGGGAGATGGTGCCGGCACCCCGCCGCGACGATCACCGTTTCCCGTACTTTTTGTTTTAGCCAGGGCAGCTGTTTGCAGGTCATAGATGAAATTTGATATTACTCCGCGGTCTACAAGTGATGTTTTCTGACCGGGCACGGCCTCATCGTCGCAGGGATAACTGGCTACTTGATGGGGAAGAGTGGCGTCATCCCATAAAGAGAAGTTTTTATCAAAAATTTGAAGCCCAAGCTTGTCTTTCAAGGGTGAGGCGCCGTCAAACACCGTTTTGCCGTTGAAGGCTGAGATTAACGGTGAGATAAGCGCACTGGCGACACCACGGGGCGTGAAAATTGCCGGCATCACCCTGGTTGGAAGACTGGCGTTTCTCCTGGCAAGCTCTAACTGCATTATTACCTCTTCAACTATCGGCTCGATGTCAACGATAGGACGGCACGAACTTAAGCTGTCGCCAACGAAGAGCATATCTTCGTTTCTGATCAGTACTCCTTCCACACTGATGTTGAAAAAGCTCTTATCGTAATTTGCACTTCCGCCTGCCGAATTAATTATATTAACGGTAATGATTCCCTTGGCCACCGTTGCTTCACATACGATGTAAGGCGTGTGTTTTGTTACAGCTGAAATGAGTCGGTCGCCGGTCTCAACCATTTTTTCTAGGCTGAATTTTTCCACCTGTGAATCGAAGATATCTATCTTCGGATAAACCGTTGAACCGGGAAAGTCGAATTTGGCCGGCATGCCGAACTGACATGTCTCCTCCGCCATTTCCACCAACTTGTTGGGCTCGATAAAGCCATTTGCTTGAGCAAATCCAATCTTGCCGCCCTTAATTAATCTGAGGGCATTAGTAATACTTTCCTTTGCTTGAATTTCTTTCAACCGGTTAGCCTCGAAATTTACTGGGATTATTCTTGACGAGATTTGAAATAATTCAGCCTGTTGCGCTATCTTTTTAGCCTGCGATAAAATCCTGTCCACTTAACTGCCTCCAACCAGACATCGACTGATTCTTATATGCGGGCTGCCGTTCGAAACGGGGAGAGGCATCTGTCCGCGTTTTCCGCAGCCGCCGCCCTGATTCATTTCCAAATCGTTGCCGATTGCGTCAATATTGCTGAGAGTGGCGAAGACGTTGCCGCTGAGTACAACGGGGCGAAGCAGCTCCGCTATTTTACCGTTGCGAATCATATAAGCTTCGGCCGCGGAAAAAGTGAACATCTCCAGACTGGTTGTCCCACCATACCAGTCCCTGGCGTATATACCTTCTTTGATATCGGCAATAATATCTTCAAAAGATAGAGTCCCTGGTTCGATATAAGTATTTGTCATCCTGACAATTGGTGGGAAAGAATAGTTGATCGCCCGGGCGTTCCCGGTTGTTTTTTCTCCCATCTTGGCAGCCGTCTCTCTGGAATGTAGTCTACTTTCTAATATGCCGTCGTGGATCAGGTATGTTTTGGTTGCCCGGACACCCTCATCGTCATATTTATAACTGCCACGAAAACCGGGGACAGCCGCGCCGTCGACAATATTTAGATGTTTACCTCCGAATTTTCTGCCCAGCACCATAATTTCTTTCAGCCGCTCGTTCTCGTAGACGTGGTCCGCCTCGGACAGGTGACCAAAAGCTTCATGAGCGAATACACCTGCCAAGACCGGGTCCAGGACAACCGTGTATTCACCGCCTTTGGCTTGCGGTGCTGCTAAAAGAGCTGCGGCTCGTTCGGCTATCTGTTTAGCTTGCTGCTGTAAATCTTGCAAGGCCGAAAAATCGCCAGGACTGCCAATACTTAAACCCATTTGCTGGACCTCACCCTTCTCAGAAGCGATAGCTGTTAACCTCAAATTAATGTCGTCCCTGGTCTGCTCTATATAGGTACCTTCTGAGCTGGTAAAAGTTGTCTTCTTCTGGCCGTCTGAGTATCCGATGCTTGACGTCTGTATCTTAGGCGTACTCAAAATGATGTCATTGTAATCATCGAGCAGCTGTTTCTTTGATGCCAACGTAAGCGACCGGTCTTTTTCTTCGGGTTTCACGATGTCGATTACCGGTTCTATCGGGCTGAGTTCAAATCCTTCCTTGCCGGTGAGTTTGGCCTCTTTAATGGCAAGGTCCACGTTGTCTTTAAGATTATGGATATCGTTGAAGCTGACAAACCCCCAACCACCTTTTACCAGCGCACGGACATTACCGCCAACGCTCGAGGTTCTACCCACCTCCTCCAGTCTTTTGCCGCGGTAAACAAGTCGGGCCGATTTATTTTCTTCAATCCGGATCTCGATATAATCAGCCTTACGTCCTTTTAAGGCATCGGTAATCTGGTTACGCATCTATTTCCCCATCCCGTATTTTAGCTTTTGGCTGGGTTTAATGGCAAAGCTGGTAATGCATTCAATTTTCCCACTCAGCCTATCCACTTTTCACGATTGTTTTTGTCCAAAATAGCTGATGGCCTCGCCGACAACAAATAGAGAGCCGGTAATCAGAATTAGGTCCGTATTTTTGGTCGAAGCCAGCGTTTGCGATAAAGCTGCTGCGACATTATCCTTCTTTACTGGTTTAATGCCCAGCTTGTTAAAAGTTTCTATTAATGATGAGATCGAGGCTGCCCGCGGATGAGACGAACTTGTGACAACGATATCGCTGCTGAGCCTTTTGAGTTCCCGTACCATTCCACTAATATCCTTATCACACGAAGTTCCGAAAATAACAAAACACCTGCGGTAGCTAAAGTATTTTTTTATATTTCCCACTAGTTTTTTCATTGAGTAAGCATTGTGAGCGCCGTCGACGACGACTAATGGCTGGTCGGCTAACACTTGAAGTCTTCCTGGCCATTTCACCTGTCCGAAACCCTGAGAGATGTTTTGCGATGAGATATTTGCCCCGAGTGATACAAGCGCCTCTATAGCGGCCAGTGCTGTGGCAGCATTCTCCAACTGGTAGTCACCTAGCAGCGGGATGGAAAGGTCATAGGCCCCCTTTTTGCTCTTCATTGTTAATGTCTGCCGATGTAAATCCATGCTCGTTTTGCGCCAGGTGATGTCCTTACCGGCCTCAATTAATATTGCCCCTTGCCGGTGACAGACCTTTCTAATTACTTGAGCTGCCTCATCTACTTGAGGTGCCGAGACAACAATGCTTCCCGGCTTGATTATTCCCGCTTTTTCGGCAGCTATTTTAGCTACGCTATTGCCCAGAATTTCAGTGTGGTCGAGGCTGAGTGAGGTGATAATACATACATCCGGCTTAACCACATTTGTGGCATCCAAACGACCTCCAAGCCCCACCTCCAGTACCTGAAAATCAACTCGATTCCTCTTGAAATATGCGAAAACAACAGCCGTTAATATTTCGAATGTGGTTAGTTCGCCGAAATCAGTCTGCTTATTTATCGATTCGACAACCGGCTCTATTTCGGTAACCAGCGCGGCGAAATCATTTTCTGAGATCATGTTGCCATTAATTCTGAGTCGTTCTCTTAATGTGTGTAAATGGGGCGAGGTAAACAGGCCTGTTTTATAGCCGGCGGAGGTAAGCGTCTGCGAAATCATAGCCGCCGTACTACCTTTGCCTTTGGTGCCCGCTATGTGAACTGTTTTTGCGCCGAGGTGTGGATTGCCCAATGGTTGCAGCAACTTTTCCATCCTCCGGAGGTCATAGTTAGCTGCTGTGTAGGCGATACCGGGGATTTTTTCGTAGTCGGTGAAACTGAGGATATATTCTTCAGACTGCTGATAGTTCATTATGACTGTCACCGCATTAATAATATTCGAATAGACGATTTGTAGAATGGGGGTCATTACAGTGTGATATGAGGGCAGCCATATAGTTATATAAAACGTTCAAACCGGTCTTTGGTAGCCCGGCATATGGGGCATATTTCGGGCGGGCCGTCTCTGGCACATAGATAGCCGCAAACCTTGCATCGCCATACGGGAAGCGGCAGGGACGTAAGGGCACCCGGCACCGGCCTGGGTTTTGGCAGGTTTCTTTGTTCTGCTGGCGGACGACGCTCAGGTATGGTAGAGACCTGTTTAGTGCCGTTGACCACGGCGTTCGATACATACAATCCTCAGTAACAGGTGTCGTAGTCACTGAGGTCGGGATCTCTATAATCACACGGGCAAATAATGTCCAGGTCTTCATC
>CAYPRI010000032.1:7897-18948 GCA_964413085.1 uncultured Dehalococcoidales bacterium | reverse complement strand
TGGTGGAGCTGAGGGGATTCGAACCCCTGACCTCCTCCGTGCAAGGGAGGCGCTCTCCCAATTGAGCTACAGCCCCGCCCAAGAACTGATTATACTAGCCAGCAAGGTTTGTTAACAAGCGATATCAGATCCCAGTTGAAACAGCCAGCCAAGAAAAGCACTGTGCTGAGACGGATACCCGGCCTATTTCTTCATAAGTATTCGGCACGGTGCAACCATTACCAATAGATAACCGATGACCCTGATGACAATGATGAAGGCTTGCAAACTCGTTGCCAGTCCAGCAAGGGTTAGAGCGTGAGAAACAGCAAACAAACCGAAGGCAATGCCGATGTAAAGAGATACTTCAGGAATAGCAATTGCCTTGCTACCTTTTTGAGCTATGTCAGACCTCCTCTTTAAAAACGCCAAAATACCCAAAATCAGTATTACGGTAGTCAGGATCAAATTGATGATAGTAACAGTAACCGTCATTTGCTTTATCCCCCTTTACTTCCAAAATTTGGCAACGTGTACAAAGCGGCTTCAAACCACACTGGCATCATGTTGCCAGTCTTGAAATGATACCAGTTTTACTGACAAGACAAATAATATCATACGATTATCAAATGCTCAATAAGGAACTCGGCTTCAATTAAGCCAGCATTTCCTTTACAATATAAACACAGGAGGTGCAGTATGAACCAGACAGGTGACAATCTACAAACTGCATTTG
The DNA here is from genome assembly GCA_964413085.1 of uncultured Dehalococcoidales bacterium. Taxonomy (GTDB): domain Bacteria; phylum Chloroflexota; class Dehalococcoidia; order GIF9; family UBA5629; genus 9FT-COMBO-48-23. The sequence continues at coordinate 18,233 of CAYPRI010000032.1, read as the reverse complement.
CCGGAGAAAGCCAAGCCAGCCGCAAATATCTTTACTTCGCCGAGAAAGCCGATGAGGAGGGGCAGAAGCAAATAGCCCGTTTGTTCCGTGCCGCATCTGATGCCGAAACCGTCCACGCCCGCAACCATCTTAACGTTATGCAGGGAATAAAATCAACAGCGGATAATTTAAAGGCAGCAATCGGCGGCGAGCACTACGAATTTTCCAAGATGTATCCCGATTTCATGAAGCAGGCTAAAGAAGAGGGCAACAACGAAGCCAATAACACGTTCTACCTGGCAAATAAGGTGGAGCAAATCCATCACACCCTGTACCAGAACGCGCTGTCTATGCTGGAAAAAGGGCAGAAGCTGCCGGAGAAACCTGTTTACGTATGCCAGTACTGCGGCAACACGGTCGAAGGCGAACCACCTGATAAATGCCCCATCTGCGGCCGACCGAAAAGTATGTTCAAGCGCGTAGACTAAATAAAATTAAGGAGTTAACAGTGCCAAAGAAGTTGTCCGATGACGAAATCCGTGAGATAGCCACCAAAAGGGTACGAGCCAGGAGAGGATTTTTCTGGCACGTGATAGTGTATGTCGTTATCAACCTCTTCCTCATAGGTATCTGGTATTTTACCGGCAGAGGTTATTTCTGGCCCGGCTGGGTTCTCGGAGGTTGGGGAATTGCGGTCATTTTCAATGCCATAGCCGCCTTCGGCCGAGAAGATATGTGGTCTGAGCGCGAGGCCGTGGATAAAGAAGTAGAGAAGATAAAGAAAAGAAACGCCTAGGTTAACCCAATCGTTTCAAGCCTTATTGAAGCAGGCTGTTTACGTATTCGGGATCACTCCACTTGGCCATTATTTTTTCGTAAACTGTTTTATTGTCTATATCCTTCTCCTGCTTCAAGGCATCCAGTGCGCTCTGCCAGACATTGACCGTGCCATCCGGTACATCCTTACTGAAGGCTATATAAAGGTCCGCCTGCACAACCACCGCTGGCACCACAACAAGGTCATCTGGATTTACTCCCGCCTCCCGGGCAGTTACAGCCAGCCCTTCTTTATTTCCCAGCCACAGCTGTACCGTGCCATCCATCAGCTTTTTCAAGGCTTCAACGTCGGTGGTGCTGTAGTCCAGATTGGTAAATCCTTGAGAGGCTAAAAATTGAGCTCCCGCATCACCCTGATAGACGCCGATCTTATCGACCTTTTTGGCGTCCTCAAGTTTACTGTAGAACAGAACCATCGCTGCAGTAGCCGTGCCCTTCTTAGCATAAAACGCCTGCTCATAACTGCCTATGGGACCAACCCACTTGAAAAGATTTTCTCTCTGCGGTGTCCGGTTAATGGAATAAATAACCACCCGGGGCCCTTTCTCAGCCAAGGCCAGCCCCTGGCTCAGCGGCATTATCTCGATATTAGCCTGAGTATCCGTTTTCTCCATTATAGCCCGGACAATATCCGTGCTCTGGCCCGTTATGTTATTGTTCTTATCCACAAAATTATGGGGCGGATAATTTTCAGTAATGATTCGCAGCTGGCCGCCTGTGGTGGGTGTCGTACAGGCAATATTCAAACCTGCCAGAAGTATTCCCATTGACAGTAATATAGATAACCAAACCTTCATTGTTTTAGTCTCCTTCTAATCTCAAATTGCGTTTTCCATCAATTTATTACTACTTCAGCAAGGGCACATCGCTATCCGGTCCAGTTACCGGAGGCAAAGGCGGAATCGGTGGCGGCAAAGGTCCCGGCATGGGCTCCGGCAGTATGCCGCTCTGGAAGTGGAACATGATGGTGAAGGTTATTGAGCCGCCCGGCTGCAGCATCTGCGACGAAGGTGAAATACCGGTAAAAGTGGATTGTGGCGGTCCGCCGCCCGCGTACTGGAGCGTGTACGTGCCCTGCGGCGCACCGGCAAAGTTGCGCGGTACCGAATCGCCCGATTCCACATAGGGTCCCTGGAGCACGTATCCGACGGAACCGCTCCATTCTTCCCCATCGAGCGTGGCACGAACGTTAACGTACCCCTTAGGCTGCCCTGTGAACTGTAACACGTAGCGAATAGAGCCACTAGCCGGCAGGTTTTGAGTGGGCGCTGGAGAGATGCCCGTTAACGTGGCTCCAATGGGGCCACCTGAATTATAGCTCAACGTGTACACGCCAGCGGGTTTGTTGCTGAAGTTGCCCGGTATCGTGTCTCCCGAATCAAAGGCCGGACCTGATATGGTATAGCTAATCGGACCTGAGCCAGGCATTGTCTGCCAGGGCTGGCCGTCTACCGTAGCGCTTACACTGATCGAGCCGGTGCTCGGCTGAGAACTGAAGTTCATATTAAATCCGACAGTGCGGCCACCCGCCAGCGACTGGGTCGGCGAAGGCGTAATGCCGGTCAACATGGCTCCGGCAGGCCCTCCGCCCATAAACGTCAAAGTATAATTGCCCGCAGGTACGCCGGTATAGGTCCGCGGTACTTGATTGTCCTGGCTCTGTAAGGGACCGCTGATCACATATGTAGCCAGGCCTGACCATGGAGAACCGTTCAGCGTGGCGTTAATCAAAACGTTTCCGGTTTGCTGTGCCGCGTAATAATTGAGAATGAACCCGGCTGACCCGCCGCTGGGTATCAGCACCGACTGGCCGGGTGCTATATTGCCCAGTGTGGCTCCGGGTGGGCCACCTGACCTGTAGCTTATGTAGTATGTCCCCGGAGGTACATTATTTAACTGCAATGGAACAGAGGTATAGCTGTTGTTAATCGGTCCGGATATTGAAAATTGCACCGGTCCAGCCCATGCCGCCCCGTTGTAGGACGCGGTCACCGACAGGCTTGAAACCGAGGCGGTCGAGAAATTCAATGTGTAAACGATATTTCCTCTGGCCGATAGTGTTTGAGTCGGCAATGGCGAAATGCTGGTCAGTATGGCGCCGGACGGACCGGCCGAGTTATACGTCAGTGTGTACGTTCCCGCGGGCAAATTGCCGAACGTCTTGGGTACTGAGACGTCCGCATCCTGGAACGGACCTGTGAATGAATAGTTCACGTTTCCCGACCAAGCGGAGCCGTTAAGCGTTGCATTGACGACTATGGAAGAACTGGTCTGACTTTGAAAATTCAAGACAAATTGGGTTGTGCCGCCCGCTGACAGCTGCTGTGTCGGTTGAGGCGTTATGCTAGTCAGAGTAGCTCCCGTCGGGCCACCATAATTGTAGGTGACGGTATAGGTTCCAGCCGGCACGCTTTTAAAATCCCATGGTACGGAATTGTCTGTATCGGAATACGGGCCGCTGATTCTGTAATTTACCGAGCCTGACCAGGGAGCACCATCAAGCTTAGCGCTGACTCGAACCGTCCCCGTGCTTGGCGGTCCGGGATTGCCCGGTGTAAAGAAAGACCAGGGTGCGGTCCAGTTCGACACCTGACTGCCCTGCTGAGCCAGCACTCTCCAGTAATACTGAGTGCCGCCATTCAGGCGTCCATTTGGTAAGATATAGCTGATATCTCGGACATTGTTTACGTCCAGAACGACATCCTGGAAATTATTATCCAAGGCTACCATTAGTCGGTAGGTGACACCTGCTCCGCCACTCCAGGAGAGAGTAGGCGTTAACGACAACACCGTGCTGCCATTTGCAGGTGACGCCAGGCTTACGCTGATGCCGGATGGAACCAGGCACCCACCCAGTAACAATGCCAGTATTATTGTGACCGTTAAACAATTACGCATCTTTTTCCCCATTTCATATATTTGTCTAAAGTCTATTCGTAATACGATGAAACGTCAATAGCCTAATGGTCAGGGAACGTAAAAAATTGCCATTTGCGATTCTTTCTATGTTTTTGCCGTGTCTCTTAAATCCAATATTATGACCTTTTGACGGTTCGCCTGAAAGAATCTCTCAGCGTAGGAGGTTAGAAAAGAAAACGCCTTGGAATTCTGAAGTGGGGATAGGCACCAGGTAATTCTAATTACAGCGTATAGACTTCTTGCCCGAAGGTATGGACCCAGTTCTTTTCCAGCGCTTCGACGGCCTCCCTGGTCTTGTCAACACCGATAATGACGACGGGCTGTCCGCTCTCTCCCCGACCCAGATACGTATAGAAATAGAGAACGTTGATTTTGGAGTCGCGCAGCGGCTTCAGCACCGCCCGAAGGCCTCCCGGGTGGTCTGGCACTTCGACGGCGATGACATCGGTCTCGTGCACCGAATAACCGGCACTGCGCAGCACGTTTGCCGTCTTTTCAGGATTATCAGTGACGAATCTCACCGTGCTGAAATCCGACGTATCGGCTACTGAGATGGCCCTGATGTTTATTCCTTCCCTGCCCAGACATTCGCTCACCGCCAGGAACTTGCCGGGCTCATTCTCCAGGGTCAATGAAATCTGTATAACGCTCATAATTTACTCCTAAGCCAAATTATCTAACTCGTTACAGGAGGTCAAATCCCGCCTTTAACGCTTTCTCATTAACCGCCATCAGCTTTTGTTTCTTGCCCAACGTAGGCTTTAGGGCGTTAATTACGCTGTCAAGCGAGACCAGGCCGCACTTCTTGGTGAAGGCGCCGAGCATTACCATATTGGCTGACTTGGGACTGCCCAGTTCTTCGGCAATACCATTTGCCGCTACTTTAATCACATTGATATCGCCCCTCAATATTTCGGAATCGACCAGCGAGGAGTTGACAAAAAACAGTCCACCCGACTGAATCTGATTTTGAAAGCGCACCACCGATGGCTGATTCATGGCTATTACGAACTCGGGTGACGAAGCCACGGGCGACGCAATCTCTTCATCTGAGATAACCACGGTGCAGTTGGCTGTACCTCCGCGCACCTCGGCGCCATAGGAAGGCAGATAAGTCACATTCTTGCCTTCGAGCAGGGCGGCCTGGGCCAAATTCAACCCGATGGACATCACGCCCTGGCCGCCGAATCCGGCGATAACCGTTCTAATCAGCATCTTTTCGCCCTGTTTCGTCTTTTATTACGCCGAGTGGAAACTCCTTGGCCATTACATCATCGATCCAGTGCCAGGCCTCCAGAGGCGTCATTCTCCAGTTGGTAGGACAGGGAGACAATATCTCTACCAGAGAGAAACCGAGACCATCAATCTGGTTCTGGAAAGCCTTACGGATAGCCTTCTTTGTTTTCCTGATATTGGCCGGCGAGTTCACGGCACATCGTTCTACGTACACGGCGCCCCTAACCAGAGCTATAATGTCGCTCATCTTCAACGGATATCCTTCCAGGTTGTCCTCACGACCGTAAGGCGTAGTAGTCGTTTTCTGCCCCGTTAGCGTGGTCGGTGCCATCTGCCCACCGGTCATTCCATAAACAGCGTTATTGATAAATATACTGGTTATATTTTCTTTTCTGTTGGCCGCGTGTATGGTCTCAGCCGTGCCGATAGCTGCCAGGTCGCCATCGCCCTGGTAAGTAAAAACTATGGATTCAGGGAAAGCCCGTTTGATTCCGGTGGCCACGGCGGCGCCTCTACCGTGCGCAGATTCCGCCATGTCCACGTCAAAGTAATAATAAGCAAAAACGGCGCATCCCGGCGGCGGTATGCCGATTGTCTGTTCCTGAATGCCCATTTCGTCGATTACTTCGCAGATAAGCCGATGAATAATGGAATGACCGCATCCCGGACAGTAATGGAAAACCGCTTTCTTCAATGACTTCGGTCGGGAGTATATCTTTTTCATTTATTACTTCAAGCCCTTTTGATAATAAAGGCGGGAAATAACTCTGGAAACTTCTGCCGGTGTGGGGATAACTCCACCGGGCCTGCCATAGAACGAGACCTCACCCTGACCTTCCAACGCTAGCTGCACATCTTCAATCATTTGTCCCATATTCATTTCAAAGACCAGAAAATGCTTAACCTTTTTGGCCAGCTCCTTAACGGCCTCGTTAGGAAACGGCCAGAGCGTAATGGGCCTCAACAGTCCTACTTTCAGTCCCAATGCCCTTACAGTTCTGATAGCGCCTTTGGCAATTCGAGCCGCTATGCCGAAGGCCACGACTATTAGTTCGGCGTCCTCGGTCAAGAACGTCTCGAAGGCGGTCTCATCTTTCTTAATTAACTCGTATCTCCGGAACAGGCTCCAGTTTATTTCTTCTAGCTCAGCGGGATTCGAGGTAAAGGTCTTTATGTATTTACTGGGCCGTCCTTTGGCTCCTCGCAGCGAATCATTCCTGATCGGCAGCTGCTCGGGAGCCTCGTGTTTGAATTCCACCGGCTCCATCATCTGGCCAAGTATGCCGTCACCTAGAATGATAACCGGAATCTTATATTTATCGCTGAGTTCGAATGCTTTATGTGTTAAGTCGGCCAGTTCCTGCACCGATGACGGACCCAAAACAATCGTCCTGTAGTCCCCGTGGCCACCACCTCGCGTCGCCTGGAAATAATCCGACTGGGCGGCAACGATGCTGCCCAATCCCGGGCCGCCGCGGGACATATTCACGATAACCGCCGGCAGTTCACAGGCCGCTAAATATGAAATTCCTTCCTGCTTTAAACTGATGCCGGGGCTGGACGAGGAGGTCATGGCTCTGGCACCGACCAGGCTGGCTCCGTAGACCATGTTTATGGCGGCTACTTCGCTTTCCGCCTGAATAAAAGAGCAGCCCTTTCTGCGGCTCAGATTGGCCGCCATGTACTCGGTCAGTTCGTTCTGTGGTGTAATTGGATAACCGAAATAACATCTGCAGCCAGCCCGGATTGCCGCCTCTCCGATAGCAGCGTTGCCGGTCATAAGTACCTTAGCCACGGTACACCTCTATGGCCACTTCAGGGCAAACCAGGGCACAGATGGCACAGCCCGTGCATTCTCCGTTATCGCTAAAGACCGCGGGCAGGTAACCGGCGGCATTCAGTTTGTTGGAAGTCGATAAAAGTTGTTTGGGACAGCAGAAAATGCACAGCGCGCAGCCCTTGCATAACTCCTGGGAAATCTCGATAGATCCTTTTACATCAGCCATGGTATGGAAAATTGTCTTGTGATTTCGCCAAAAATTGGCAGGCCAAATTTTCGCCCGTATAATTGTATTTACAAAAGCTGCCAATTACAAGTTTTTATGACCGCTTCGAACGTTTCAAACTTACCATAGCCAGGCTGAGCAACAGGATAACGCCACCCATCACTGCGCCAAAAAGGAACACAGCATGGAAGCCGTATGTGAAAGCTCTCATCGGTAGATTATGAGGGTCTATATTGGCAGCGGAAATGCCCGCGGCGGCCAGCACCGAAAGGAATACCAGCGTAAACGTCGCAATACCCAGCACAGCTCCTACGTTTCTTACGGTATTCACCACACTGCTGATCACCGCCTCGTCGCCCTTGGTGCTCATGCCCATAATAAGGTTGAAATTCGCCGGCATTACCAGGCCGATACCAATGCCCTCAATGGCCAGAGCCACAATGATAACTGTCAGTGTTGTTTTGCCTCCCATTATGGTAAATATCAAAAAGGCGGCGATGAGCGCCAGCGACCCTAGAATGGAAATGACGCGAGGACCAACCCTGTCTGACAGAAATCCGGCTATAGGTCCGCACACCATCATCAGCAGAGTGGGCACGAGCAAGATGAGGCCGGCGATATTGGCTGTGAATCCCTTTTCCAGTTCAAGATAAAACGGAAAGACATACCATGATCCCTGTCCCATGAGAAGCACCAGCATGGCAACCACCACCGCCATGCTGAAATTTCTGTTTCGGAAAAACTCCAGGTTTATCAGAGGCGCCGTAACTTTCCTTTCGTTAATAATAAAACCGGTCCAGGCTGCTGCCGAGATGACAATACTCGCCAGTATTCCCCAGGACAGCCAGCCGATATTATTTCCCATATTCAGGAAGAAGATCAGGCTGACCAGGGCTATCAGTAACATCCCCGCTCCCGATAGGTCGAACTTTCCGCGTGCCGGCTCCTTGCTGTCACGTGGCAGTATAGTGAGAGCCAATACGATGGCAAATATGCCCACGGGTATATTTACGAAAAATATCCAGTGCCAGCTATAGAACTGCGATAAAAAGCCGCCCAGCGGTGTACCCGTCGCCAGGCCTACAGCCGCTGAAGTAGTCAATACACCAAAGGCGGTGCCCCGTATTTTTTCGGACAGATATCTCACCACCATAGCCCCTCCGATGGCCTGCAGCATTGCAGCCCCCACGCCCTCGAGTACCCGGAATACGATGAGCATGAACACGGAAGATGATAGCCCGCAGGCCAGCGAACCCATGGTAAAGATGGTAAATCCTGCAAGATAAATCTTTTTGTAGCCGCGAATATCAGCCACTCTGCCAAAGGTGATAAGCGTGCTGGAAAGGACCAGCAGATATGAGATGGATACCCAGGACACTGTGGCTATATCAGACCCAAAATACTTGGCAATCGAAGGCAGGGAAATATTTACGATAGTGGTGTCAAGGGCGCACATAAATGCAGCCAGGGAAATCAGCAGCAGAACCAATCCATGATGGGAACGCGGTGAAGGTAGGACCGTGCGACTCATTATACAGTCGAACCACTATAAACCACCCGCTATAATTTTGCAACGACTTTTACTGCCGTGACTAAAATAACGATGTGGGTTCTTTGACTGGCCAGTTATTCCGCATATATAATGCAGTCGCTGACTGACCGCAAAATACACACTGAGGAGCCCCCACATGACAAAAGACGTTTATGACAAACTGGCTGCTGCCCTCAATGCCCGCGGCATGACCTACCCTTCGGTTCCTTGCGACGAGTTCTACGCGGTGATCGAAGAACTATTTACACCGGAGCAGGCGGAGATTGCTGTTAATATGCCGCTCGAGCCGTTTTCGGCAGAGGAATTGACAACAAGGATTAAAGGTACAGATGCCAATGGGCTATCCAAAAAGCTCGACGAGATGGCTGAGAGAGGCCTGGTGCGCGTCAAAGAAAAAGAAGGAAAGCGATTATACGAACTTATGCCCTTTGTGCCGGGTATCATCGAACTGCAGTTCATGCACGGCCGAGTTGATGAGCGCACCAAGCGCCTGGCTCAACTCTTCAAAAGCTATGCCAAGGCGATGAAGACTCTGATGCTGACGAGTCCACCCCACCAACCTGTCAATATCAGCACCACTGCGACCAGAAAGATCTCAGTCGAAGAAGAAATTGACCACCTTCCCACCATTCTGCCCTATGAAGAGATTATGAAGCTCATCGATAATACAGAGTATATTGCCGCCGGGACCTGCGTCTGCCGCCACCAGGGCGATCTTCTGGATAGGCCGTGTACCAAACCAAAGGATGGCCTGTGCATGATTTTCGGGCCATCGGCAAAATTCGCTGAGGGGCACGGCGTCGTCCGCCTGCTGTCGAAAGATGAGGCCAGAAAGAGAATAGACGAAGCCGAGAAGCTCGGCCTAGTACATAATTATGCCAACAGTCATGATAGATATATCGACTTAATGTGCAACTGCTGCGGCTGCCACTGCTTAATACTGAGGGGAGTCAAACGCGCTCCAGTACCCTCCCAGGCTGTTATAGCCGATTGGGTCATAGATATAGATAACGATGCCTGTGTCGGCTGTGGCGCCTGCATCGACCGATGCTGGATGGAAGCCCTAAAAATGGACGGCGACGTGCCTGTCCGGGATTTCAACCGCTGCATCGGCTGCGGCATTTGCCGATATGTGTGTCCCAGCGATGCCATGAAACTGGTACGCAGAGAAACGGTAACAAGTAACAAATAAGACATTCCCTATGAATCTGGCAAGGCTCATTGAAGATAATATCGCCAGGTTTGGCGAATATCAGTTTCTGCACTTCAACAGTCGGTGGTACACCAACCTGGAAATGAACCGCCAGGCCAACCGCCTGGGTAACGCGCTTAAAAAACTGGACGTCAAAAAAGGCGACCGGGTAGGCGTCCAGCTACTGAATTGCCCGGAGCTCGTACAGTCGTTTTTCGCCGCCTTTAAAATCGGTGCCATATTACTGCCCATAAACCCCGCCCTGCGCGAAGAGGAACTCGCCTATATCTACCACGATTCAGGCCTGAAAGTCCTTATCAGTAATGAAGATGGTATGGACAGGATAAGACAGGCCCGCCTGGAAGCTCCGGTGCTGAAAAATGTAGTCCTGCTCGGTAAACAAGTCCCCGATGATGCCATATCATACGACAAAGTCGTCGACAAAGCTTCCGATAAACTAAAAATGGAGGAGACGGACAACGACGATGTGGCCGTCATCCTTTACACCGCTGGCACCACGGGCAGACCCAAGGGAGTCATGCTTACCCACTACAACTGGTACACGCACGTTTCGGGATATTACGAGCTGGTGTTGCTGGATACCAGGGGCGTTAC
>CAYPRI010000032.1:5874-7797 GCA_964413085.1 uncultured Dehalococcoidales bacterium | reverse complement strand
GGAGTTTTTGCCGTGAACCTGGAGTTCCTGACGGGCGGCAAGCTGGTGGTACTGCCCCGATGGGATGCTGAAGAAGCCGTGAAATCCATCGAGCGATTTAAAGTCACCGAATTTCGCGGTGTGCCTACCATGTATATTCAGCTGCTAAACCATCCCGATGCCGGCAAGTATGATTTAAGCTCTCTGCAGACTTGTATTTGCGGCTCGGCGCCCATGCCGCTGGAAGTGGCCCGCCGATGGAAAGAACGATACGGCCTGGACATCTGGGAGGGCTACGGCCTGACCGAGGCCACCACCGTTAACTGCGGTAATGTGGCCGGGAAACGACCGCCCAAATATGGCTCTATCGGTATATGCTACCAGAAGTGCAACACCATAAAAATATTCGACCCGGACGACAAAGAATTGCCGCGGGGACAGATAGGTGAGATCGTTATCAAGGGTCCCGGAGTTATGAAAGGCTACTGGAACAAGCCCGAGGAGACAGTCAGTGTCATTCGAAACGGCTGGCTTCACACGGGAGACATCGGCTATATGGACGAAGACGCCTACATTTATCTCACCGAGCGCAAGAAAGACCTGATTATCCGCGGCGGCGAAAACGTCTACCCTAAAGAGGTCGAGGACGTCCTCCACAGGCATCCTCAGGTGCTGGAAGCAGGAGTTATCGGTGTGCCTGACCCCGTCTACGGTGAAGAGGTGGAGGCTTTTGTCGTTCTAAAGTCAGCGGGTTCGGCCTGTGAAGACGAGCTCATAGATTTCTGCAAACAGCATCTGCCTACTTATAAAAGACCGAAATCTATCCGGCTCATGGACTCATTACCCAAGAGCGCGCTGGGTAAGATACTCCGGCGAGAGCTGCGGGAACTGGATTAACCACCATCATAAAGTACTAACGTTATCTATTGACACCCGCCTGTTAACTCAATACAATCTCTTACTCAAGGAGGTGCAATATGAGTGCGAAGGTTGGTTCCATTCCCGTACTTGGCGACAAACACTGGTGGCAGATATTGGTGCGAGGCATAATCGCGCTGATATTCGGTATCGTGGTTCTGGCGTGGCCCACCGTAATGATTATCATCTTTGCCCTATTGTTCGGTGCTTTTGTTTTCGTGGATGGCATCTTCACCCTGGTCGCGGCCATTAAATACAAGGCGGGAGGCGGCCGGCGTGTCTGGATGTATGTCAGCGCCATAGCCGGCATCATCGTAGGTCTTATTGTTTTTATACTGCCCGTCGTGGCGATTCCGTTGCTGATCCTAATTTTGGTTTACCTCATAGCCGCCTGGGCACTGGTTACCGGCGTTATGGAGCTCGTTTACGCTTTCCAGGCCAACCAGGATACGGCCATCAGGTGGCTGTTTGCCGTCAGCGGCATCCTGTCCATAATTCTCGGCATACTGATGCTGTTAAAACCTTTAATTGGAGCGCTGGTTATTGCGATAGTCGTCGGTGCTTATGCGGTCCTGGCCGGCATACTCCTTATCATCCTTAGCTTCAGACTGCGCAGCATAAAAGCCTAATAGAAATAAACTTTCCTGTACAAAGGAACACTGCGCACCGGCAGGAGTGCTCTAAGCCACATAACACTCTTGCCGGTGCCAGATTGTTCTCAACCAGTTTTATACGTTATTTATCTCCACACACCCATGCCAGGCCAGAGGAACCGATGCGGAGCTATACCTATGCCGGCAACGATACACCAGATAATCACGCCGATGAAGGCAGCCAGTAGAGACCATTTTGCTACAATCGCCAGCTCCTCATCCCTGCCCGAGAAAACCCAGAACGTAATGAAACCTACAGGCGGAAAGAAAAAGGACATGATGTAGACCAAGTACTGAACCCAACCTAACATATTTAACCTCCTCGTGTTTTACTAAAATTGTATACTACGTTTCATTAAAAAGTTATAAATTC
>CAYPRI010000032.1:0-5774 GCA_964413085.1 uncultured Dehalococcoidales bacterium | reverse complement strand
CTCCTCGTGTTTTACTAAAATTGTATACTACGTTTCATTAAAAAGTTATAAATTCTGCCAGAATAACCTTGAAAAATTATTACATTTTGAAATGCCGACTGGTGGCATCGCCTTTCATAAAGTAGAGCGATAGAAATCAGACTTAGATGCTTGGACTGGAAGCTGCTGTAATACTATGGTATAAATCATGGTAATTTGTGTTTCCCAATCCGGATTAACAGAACAGGGGGCTCTCCATGAAAAGAATCGGCATATTGACCAGCGGCGGCGACGCTCCGGGTATGAACGCCTGCATAAGGGCAGCCGTGCGTGCAGCCATAAATGTTGGTATTGAAATCATAGGCGTCAGACGTGGATATAAGGGGCTCATCGTCAACGACGTACTGCCGCTGACCCGAGATGAGGTCTCCAACATCATTCATACCGGCGGCAGCATACTGGAAAGCAGCCGCTGCCCCGAGTTTGAGACCGAGGCAGGAAGGCAAAAGGCAGCTGCTACCCTGCGCAATCAGGAAATAGAGGGCCTTATACTTATCGGCGGCGACGGTACCTTTCGTGGCGGCGCTACTCTGGCAGATAAAATAACAGTAAATCTCGTAGGCGTGCCCGGCACCATAGACAACGACGTCTACGGCACCGATTTCACTCTAGGTTTCGATACAGCGGTAAACTGTGCGCTCCAGGCCATCGACCGCATCAGGGACACGGCGCGTACGTTCCAAAGGGTCTTCTTCGTCGAGGTAATGGGCCATCACACGGGTTTTATAGCCCTGCATGCCGGTATGGCCGGCGGCGCTGACAGCCTGGTTATACCCGAGGACAGGGTCAGTATCGAAGATATTTGCAGCCGACTTCAGGAGGGGCACAGGTTAGGGAAAAGGAGCGCCATCGTCGTGGTCGCCGAGACGGAGAATCCGGGGTACAGCTACCAGATTGCGCAGGAAGTAACCAACAGGACTGGTTTTGAATCGAGGGTGTGCGTCCTGGGACATGTGCAGAGAGGCGGTAATCCCACGGCTGCCGACCGTGTCCTGGGCAGCGTGCTAGGAGCCGCTGCGGTCCAGACATTAGCCGATGGTAAAAAGGACAAGATGGTGGGCATAGTCGGCGGCAATTTAACATACACTCCGCTGGAAGATACCTGGGAAAGGAAGAAGGAGCTCAATCCCCAATTGAGACAGCTGGTTCAACAGCTGTGGTAATAAATTTTATCGGCACCGGGGAATAAATTCTGTAGGGCGACAAAATCTATCTATACATCCCTTTTGTAAGCCGACCAGAAAAGGTATAATGTCGAAGTCAAATAATCGGAACTGGAGTGGTTAACATGGCAGCACTTAATTCTCAGGCGACAGGGCTCAACCAGATTTTAAAGACTCATAACAAGACGGTGTATGACCTCCTTTCTAAGAAAGGAAAAGGTATCTACTTTCCGGCAATGGGAATCCTGGCCCAGGGAAACGCAGCCAAGGGCAAAGAAATTAATGCCACCATCGGCACTGCTTATGAGGACGACGGCAAGCCCATGGTTCTAGCCAGTATCGCCCAGATCTTCGGGCTGGATAGCAAGGATGCCTTCCCCTATGCCCCCAGCCAGGGAATCCAGCCGCTGCGCAGCAAATGGGCCGAACTGATAAAGACCAAGAACCCGTCGCTTGGAGCGCAGGAAATTAGTACGCCCGTGGTCACCTGCGGAGTCACCAACGCTCTGAGTGTTATCGGTTACATGTTCGTTGAGGATAGCGACGAAATTATCCTCACCGACCTGTACTGGGAAAATTATGATCTCGTGTTCGACAATGCCTACGGCGCCAAGCTAAAATTCTTCAACCTTTTCAAGAACGAGAAATTCGACCTCGATTCGTTGAAAAAAGTAATCACTTCGGGCGGCAAGGGCAAGAAGATACTGCTTTTGAATTTCCCTAATAATCCGTCTGGTTATACACCGACTGTCAAGGAGGGGGACGATATAGTACGTGTCCTGAAAGAGGCGGCTGAAGCCGGCAACAAACTGGTTGTAATTACCGATGACTCATATTTCGGCCTTGTTTTTGAGGACGGAGTGATGATGGAATCCCTGTTTGCCAAATTAGCTAATGCTCACGAGAACCTGCTGGCTATCAAAGCAGATGGCATAACCAAAGAGGAGTTCGCCTGGGGTCTGCGTGTGGGATTCATCACCTACGGAATTAAGGGCGGGAATAAGGAGCTCTATAAGGCTCTGGAAGATAAAACAGCGGGGGCCGTAAGAGGAAATATTTCCAATTCCGCCCATCCATCTCAGTCCGCATTTCTGCATGCACTGAACTCTGGGGCTCATGAACAGGAAAAACAAGTAAACAAGGAGAAGATAAAAGAGCGTTACCTGAAGGTCAAGGGGATTCTAAAAGCACACCCGGAATACTCCGCTTGTTTTGAAGCGCTCCCCTTCAATTCGGGGTACTTTATGTGCGTTAAACTGAAAGACGCAAGCGCGGACAAGGTCTGGGAATTGTTACTGAACAAATATAGTACCGGGGTGATCTGCTACGGAGAGATGAACTTGTTCCGCATCGCCTTTGCCTCGACGCCACTGGATAAGATAGATAAGTTGTTCAGTAATATCTATTCAGCATGTAAGGAGCTAAAGTAAAGCGACTAATAATTATCTTGAATATTGACTGAATGAGGTGGTAGAATCGATTCAACGGGATCTTACCTGCCTGGCGAACAGTGGTCGATAAATGTTTCGCGGCAGATAGTTCAGAGAAAATGTTTTAGGAGGTTAATGTTTAAGTGAAAAAGGTTCTTTTCTTACTATTTACCTGTCTTTTAGTTGCGGCGATGGTTCTGCCTGCATGTGCGGGCGGCGGCGAAAAACCTGCGCAGAAGGTTATAAAGATCGGCCTCATCGGACCCCTGCAATATTTACAGGGACAAAACCATTTGTGGGGAGCACGGCTGGCCCGCGATGAGATTAATGCAGTCGGTGGCATCTTAATCGGCGATAACGCATATCAGATTAAATTAATCGAAACCGACTCGAATGAGATAAACAGCGTCATCGACGCTACCGCAGCCATGGAAAAGTTGATAACGGTAGACAAGGCTGATGTCATCATCGGCGGTTTCAGGACGGAGGCGGTGTTACCTATGCAGGATATAGCCATGGATAACAAAAAGATATTCCTTGGCTGTGGTCCCGCTGATCAAATACTTTGTGCCAACGTTCAAAAAGATTATAACCGGTACAAGTACTGGTTCAGGTGTACACCTTTCTCCAGTGGTAAATTGGTAGACGAGGTACTGATGTGTTTAGCCATGGCCCAAGCCATAATTAAAGAGGATTCGGGCATAACCAGGCCGTTGAGAGTGGCTGTATGTACTGAAGGAGCCCAGTGGGCTGACTCCATTACCAATATCTTGAAGTCTCTGGCCCCCAAAAAGTTGGGTATGGACCTAGCCGGCGTCTGGCGGCCGTCACCTACGGCCACCGAGCTCACCGCCGAAATGACCGCCATGCAAGCTGCCAACACCGACATTATAGCTACCACTATCTCAGGCCCGGTAGGTATCCCTTACGGCAGGTCGTACGGTGAGTTAAAAATCCCGGCAGCTTCGGTAGGCATCAACGTCGAGTCGGCTACCGCGCCGGGTTACTGGACGAATACCAACGGTTTTGGTAACTACGATACAACAACGAATGCATTTTGTCCGGGAGTAGAAGAGACGCCTCTTACCAAACATTTCATTGACAGTATCATGGCCATGAATGGTGGCAATGTGCCTGCCTATAACGCCGGCACTTATGATGCCATACATATCCTGAAATCAGCACTTGAAAGAGCCGGGACGGCAGCTGTTAAAAGCGATGGAACCTTCGATTCGGACGTCCTGGTTACCGCTCTCGAGCAGACTAAACAGATGGGCACGGTGGCAATAGAATTTACCTTCACCGGTATGGATGTTGCCAATCCTCATGATGTGAACTTCGGCCCTGGTATGGACACAGCCATAGCCACGCAGTGGCAGGATGGTGAAATGAAAGGCGTCTGGCCGAATCCAAATTATGGCGCTGCCTATGTCTCTGCCGGATATGACGCTGCCTGGGGAACAGTGAGTTATCCTGGCATCATCAGGTGGAAGACACCTCCGCCACTACTGGAGAAGCTGAAGGCCGAAACCGGGAAATAAGAATAATTAAACATTACTGACATTACGGCAACTCGTTTTGGTCTGCCAGTTAGGAGACCCCAGGTTATGAATGCCTGAGGTTTCCTTTATTTTGTCAACAATTTACCTGAATTTGAGCAAAATTTAGGGGTGTCTTCCAGGTTATCTCATCTTAAGGAATGCCGGCC
This sequence comes from uncultured Dehalococcoidales bacterium, assembly GCA_964413085.1. Lineage (GTDB taxonomy): Bacteria > Chloroflexota > Dehalococcoidia > GIF9 > UBA5629 > 9FT-COMBO-48-23. Next base: position 1,434 of record CAYPRI010000032.1, on the reverse strand, counting down.
CTTTAACGGAGTAGTTATGAACTACGTTCCTGGTGTTTTGCCAAATCTACCGAGTAATTTCTCCACCAAGTTTGAGCTACTATTTATCAAATCACCACAGCCGTACACTATTTCTATTCCCAGCCGTTGACAGATATCTATCTCATTTTGGGGCATATTTTCAGGTGTGCGATCGCCCCCCTTGGCGAAGACATCAAGTTTTATGTTCGACGATACTAAATTTTCTATTGTTTTTGCGCACGTACCATCTTTATCTATATTTTTTACTACCATGTTTACATATTTAATGGCAGTCAAAACGGCATACCTGTCCTCATATGGCACCAGGCAATAACCCTTTTTAGCCATCAAATTTTCATCATTCTGAAGTATTACCAGTAGTTCATTTCCCAAACTACTGGCCTTAATAATATGATCGATATGTCCCGCATGAATCGGATCAAAACCTCCAGCTATAAATACTCTGGTCATTTTCCTTCTCCTATTTTATGGTCTGCCCACAAAGTACAGGACGCTAATCGCTATGAAATATAAAATAATTAAAGTCGTGGTATCTATGCCAACCCAAATACGCTTCCAGAATCGAGGTCTGTAAATCAGCCCGATTAGAACAGCACAACTCATCAAGATGGCAAAGAGAGCCGTGCCAATATGGCCTTGTGATACATGTGACAGTATCGGACCGTTCGTATAAAAGAGGTCGTCAACAAAGATTATGACTCCCATATTGAACAGGTTACTACCGATCACGTTGCCCACCGCCATATCCAGCGCACCCAGACGCAAAGCAGAGATTGAGACCACGATTTCCGGTGCGGATGTGCAGACTGCCAGAAACAACGTTCCGATAAAACTGGCACCTAAGCCGGTGACCTGAGATATCTCATCACCAATGAATCCCAGCCACGTGCCGGCACCAATTGTTGCTAGCGCGGCTATGGAGAAAAATATGCTTACCCTGGTCACGGAGATATTAGCGTATCTATTTATCTCCTGAATTTCCGCAGATGCTTGACTTTGTTGGTCGGGTCGGAAGCGGAACATCATATATTGAGCCAGCAGATACAAACATAGGAGTACGGGAGAGTAAAGTCCAATGTAGCCGAATACGCCTAAAGGAGCTACATTTTGGGCAATATAAATAGAGGTAGCTGCTACGCCAATGAGAACAGTGCTTAATATGGTGGCTAAGACGATGCCGGTACCAAGGAAATGAAGTACAGGACCACGGGTATATAAAACGTCGATGATAGCTATCACAAGCAGGTTAATTAAATTCGCCCCGAACAGATCACCCAGAGTTAAATCCGGTTCTCCCACAAATGCTACCGAGCTAATACCGGTAGCCAGTTCCGGTAAGGAAGTAACCGTAGCCAGTAGAACAACGCCAATCCAGATACGGCCCAATCCTGTTTTCTCGGCAAGGGCGTCTCC
>CAYPRI010000031.1:14392-19480 GCA_964413085.1 uncultured Dehalococcoidales bacterium | reverse complement strand
GCATACTGTGTAAAATGAAAGACCAGCGCGTTCCAGATTTCGTTGAACCAGTCCAGTCCCCAAAACGTCAGACCGGCAAAAATGAGGCTCCAGTTTCTCTTTTCGACCTCATTGGCATAGACGTAGACTACCAAGGTAAAAAGCGGAATGACATACCACTGGAACAAGCTTGTATCGCGCAGAATGCTCAAAGCTTGCTGAGCCGATGCCGTCATATCTAACCTCATGGTATTAGCGTCTGGCTAACTACTTAAGCTGCTCTCTGGAAAAATCGAGTATTCGGCGTGCCACCACCAGCATGTTAATCTGGCCGGTGCCCTCGAAGATATCGTTTATCTTGCCGTCGCGCATCCACTTTTCCAGAAGGCATTTTCTGGAATAGCCCAGCGGCCCCATTATTTCAACTGCTTTCTGTGTGATTTTGGTAATCGCCAGTCCGGCCTTGGCTTTAGCCATCGATGCTTCCAGACTGTTAGGAAGGAACTGGCTCATCAGGGAGAAAGCGCGCAATGTCAGCAGCTTGGCCGCCTTATAGTTGGCTTCCATATCCATCACATCGCGTTCAAGCGAGCTGAGCTTATTGCGCGGCAAGCCATACCGTATCTCGACGCCTTCTTTTTCCAGCGTTTCCTTGACGAAATCCAGGGCCGCACGCCCCACCCCCAGCGCCTGCGCCGCGATAAAAGGCCGCGTGGCATCGAAAGTAGCCATCGCCTTTTTGAAGCCGGCGGTAGCGGATTTGTCAATCTTCCTGACCTCCGGGCTGCCCAGTATATTCTCGTAAGGTATGCGGCAATTATCGAAAACGATAGTGACGGTATCGCTGGCCCTGATTCCCAGCTTATGCTCCTTCTTTTCCACCCTGGCTCCGGGCGTACCGGCCGGTACTACAAAAGGCTTCATGCCGGCGCGTCCCGCTGACTTGTCAACAGTAGCCCAGACCACTACCAGGCCTGCCGAATCCAGCATAGCCCTCCTACCGCTGGTAATAAATATCTTCTCGCCGTTGAGCACCCATTCATTGCCGTCGAGCACAGCGGTGGCCTGTATGGCAGCGGTATCCGACCCGCAGCCAGCCTCAGTCATGGCCATAGCGCCCCACTTAGGACTGTCATCGTTGTAGTTGCCCAAAAACTTCTGTATCTGCTCAGGCGTCCCGCTGGCGAAGATGGCCGCGCCACCCAGCCCGGGACTCGGCAAAGCCAGAGCCAGCCCGGCACAACCCCAGAACATCTCCTCTGTCCTTAAGGCAGCGGTCATGTCCAGCCCGCCCATCAAGGCCCCTTCCCCCCTTTTCTGCCATGCCTTATCAATAAGCTCTTTCGGGCTCTCGTCCTCGTGCTCGTCATAGTACCGGCTTATGGGTCGTAACCACTCTTCGGCAATCTTATGAGCTGCCGCTATTGCTTCTTTTTGTTCAGGTGCAAGTTCAAAATCTATCATTGTCGCAAACCTCCTTTATACAATAGCCATGCCATCGAAAATGGCAAAGCCGCGACCGTTCCTGAGCCAAAGCTCCACCGGGTGCTCGCGTATGTAGCCGTGCCCGCCTAAAATCTGAACGGCGCGGTCGGTAACCATCAGCACCGTATCGTCGGCATACGTCTTGGACAGCGAAGCCTCTTTGGTCGTCTCTTCCTTCCGGTCAAGTTTCCAGGCAGCCTCCCAGTTCATGAGTCTGGCGGCGTCAACTTCAATGGCCATTTCCGCCAGCATAAAAGCGATTGCCTGCCTGGAAGCAATGGGCTCGCCGAAGGCAACACGGTCTTTGGCGTAATCTCTGGAATACTCATAGGCCGCTCTGGCCACGCCGACAGCCATAGCCGCCAGAGCCACCCGTGAGCAGTTCATGACACGATTGAAATCGAAACCTTTTTCGCCGCCAAGCCTGTTTTCTTTAGGTACGGAGCAGTTCTTTAGGCTCAGTTCATAGGTCGGCAGTGCTTTCACACCCATGTTCTTCTCTCGCTCGCCGATATCAAGGCCTTTGGTGCCCTTGTACACGATAAAGCAACAGGAGCCGCCTTTCAGGTCGGCATAGACCAGCAACGGGTCAGCGTCCGCCGCCAGAGGTACGTAGCATTTCTGGCCTTTAATCACATAGCTTCCGTCCTTTAGATTTGCCGTGGTCTTCAGCGACCCGGGGTCGAATTCGAAGTGCGGCTCGATAAGCGCGGCGCTGGCAGCCTTGAACTTATCCCCGCAAAAGGCGGGCAGATATTTTTGCTTCTGCTCCTCTGTGCCCATTTCCAGAATGGGGAAAGCCGCCAGAGCCGGGCAAAGGATATTCATGGTCATCGACAGGTCACCCCAGGCCAGTTCCTCGGCAATCAGCGCACCGGTAATGGCCGAATGCTCCCCACCCGGGCCGCCGTATTTTTCGGGTATACCGGATGAAACCAGCCCCATGGCCCAGGCGGTCTCCATGATATGGCCAGGAATTTCATCCTTTTCATCACACTCCCTGTAGATTTTCCGCATCTCTTCATTGGCAAACTGCTTAACCAGCTTCACAATCATTTGCTGTTCTTCGGTAGGACTGAACGAAATCATATCTCAACTCCTTTCAAGCATGTGGGGTTCACTACAAACTGTTATAATCTATCATTGAATCGAACGCCGCGTCAAGGACAATTAGTCCTAAACGAAGCCACCTGGGTTTGAATTAGTACCAAGGTACTAAAAATTCCAGCCTTTACCTTGACATCCGGCTTCTGGTATTATCTCAAAATATGCAGATAAAGCTGCAGTTTCTGGGTGCCGCTCAAAGCGTAACCGGTTCATCCTATCTGGTCGACACCGGCATAACCAGGGTTCTGGTCGACTGTGGTATTTATCAGGAACGCGAGCTTCTGACCAGGAACTGGCAGCCGTTCCCGGTTGCACCCGATTCAATCGACTGTGTACTGCTCACCCATGCCCACCTCGACCACTGTGGCCTGTTGCCCAAGCTGGTACGGGATGGCTTCCGCGGATCTATCTATACGACCGAGGCCACCGATGAAATCACCGAGATAATGCTCCTCGACGCAGCACACCTGCAGGAGGAAGATGCCGAGTTCAAGAGGAAGAGGCACCAGCGAGAAGGCAGGAAAGGTCCCTACCCGGAAGCTCCGCTTTATACTGTGGATGACGCCCGGGCTTGCCTGCCGCATTTCTCACCTGTGGCCTACGAAATGGCAGTTCCACTGGGCAAGGATGTGCAGGCGACGTTCCACGATGCCGGCCATGTGCTCGGCTCGTCATCCATAAAACTGAACGTCAGACAGAGCAAGGAGCAGAGGACGATTCTGTTCTCGGGAGACGTCGGTAGACGAGGCAAGCCTATATTGCGTGACCCGACGCTGTTTCGGCAGGCTGACTACGTACTGATCGAGTCCACATACGGGAACCGGAAGCTCGAGTCCCTGAACAACGCTGCCGACCATCTGGCAGTTGTCATAAACGACACGGTGAAAGCCGGGGGTAATATCGTTATACCCAGCTTCGCTCTGGAGAGGTCGCAGGAGATACTGTACTTTCTCAATAAATTCCTGATCCAGAAACGCATCCCGCATCTGGTAGTTTTCGTCGACAGCCCCATGGCATTGAGTATCAACGAGGTTTTCGAGAATCATCCGGAGCTATTCGATAAAGAAATGACCAGATTTATGGAGCAGGGCTCACCTTTCAGCTTTCGCGGACTGAACCTATCACGCACCACCAGTGAATCCAAGGCTATCAACCACATTAAGGGAACGATTATCATAATAGCCGGCTCCGGTATGTGCACCGGCGGCCGCATAAAGCACCATCTGGTAACCAATATCTCCAGGCCGGAGAGCACAATACTCTTTGCCGGCTATCAGGCGATAGGCACCCTGGGCAGAGAGATAGTAAATGGCGCCAGGGAGGTCAGGATATTCGGCCAGCAGTACCCGGTCCAAGCCAGAATTGAGCATATAAACGGCTTTTCGGCGCATGCCGACAAAGACGAACTCATCGAATGGCTGTCCAGCTTGAAACAGCCGCCCAGAAGGCTCTTCGTAACCCACGGAGAATCGGAGGCATCACGCTATTTTGCGGGCATGGTCAAAGACAGGATGAGATGGGAAATTACGGCGCCCGAGTACCGTGACGAGGTAATCCTCGACTAAAAAACTGGGCTAAGATTCCCTGGCCACTGCCCTTCTGCCGATGATTTCCCGTTTTATGTACCACTGCTGGACGGTTTGAATAACTTCGTCAGGCATCTCGCACACCCTGAGCAGCTCGAAGTCCTCTTCAGAGACAAAACCCCTGGCCAGCGTCTCGCTGTGCAGCCAGTCTAAAAATCCCCTCCAGTATTTATTATCGTACAGCACCACCGGAAAGGGCTTTATTTTCTGGGTCTGCATCAACGTCAATACCTCGGACAATTCATCAAGCGTTCCAAGCCCGCCGGGCATCATGACAAACGCCGTGGCATATTTAACCAGCATGACCTTACGAACGAAGAAATGATGAAATACGATCGACTTCGTGGTATAAGGATTAAGCGCCTGCTCCTCCGGCAACTCTATGTTTAGTCCGATGGAAGCAACGCCGGCCTCCAGTGCGCCTTTATTTCCTGCCTCCATTACGCCGGGACCACCGCCGGTTATGATATTGAATCCCAGCTCGCCAAGGCGCCGGGCTATCTCCTCTGTCTTAACATAAAGGTCGTCACCGGGTTTGACCCGTGCTGAACCGTATATGGTTATCGCCGGTTCTACGCCTGCCAGCTCATCGAATCCCTCCACCAATTCCCCGATTATACGGAACATACGCCAGGACTCTTCTTTGGCCAACTGGTTTATCTCATATTCGTGTGCCATATCGTCCTCCGTTGAAAACAAATATATCATACCTGACCTTCCGATAAAAATCCGCTAATCCCGAAGTGCGCATCTTGACACAGCTCGTCAGTCAATCTACACTTATTGCCAAGGCCGTGATTTGTCCCGTCTGCAACAAGGCTACCATCGTCGTCGAGTACAACAACATTGAGTTGGACTATTGTGTCAACTGCTACGGAGTCTGGTTCGACTCTGATGAACTGGAGCTTTTCCTGAAATCTATAAACCTGGA
>CAYPRI010000031.1:5727-14292 GCA_964413085.1 uncultured Dehalococcoidales bacterium | reverse complement strand
GAGTCTGGTTCGACTCTGATGAACTGGAGCTTTTCCTGAAATCTATAAACCTGGATACACCTGATTTGCTGCTCAGCCATATTCTGGAGTCGGCTGAAGTCGAGACAAAGGAAAAGAAAAGGAGATGCCCTATCTGCCGGCGGAAAATGAAGAAGACCGCTATAGGTGACCGTCCCAGGATAACCATTGACGCCTGCATACGGAAGGACGGACTGTGGTTCGACGGCGGAGAAGTACTGCAACTGGTTAAGGAGCTGGCCAGGAAGAAACCAAGGGGAAAGGAAGCCGAGCATAGAGTGCTGAGTTTCCTGGGACAAGCCTTCCAGGCCAGGGATTGAAATAAGCAGGTAAATAAAAGGGAGGTATTTTATGAGCTCATTATTCTGGATCATCCTCGCTGTCCTTATCCTTCTTATTATTATCTTTATAGTCATGCGCACACGAAAAAAGTAAAGGAGGTTTTTTATGCCAATATGGGGCTGGATAATCATCGGCCTAGTTGTCATTCTCATTTTCATTTTCTTTGGCATTTACAACAGCCTCGTCCGGCTACGTAACCAGGTTAAAAACGCCTGGGCGCAGATAGACGTCCAGCTTAAAAGGCGACATGACCTCATTCCCAACCTGGTGGAGACCGTCAAAGGATACATGAAATATGAGCGGGCAACGCTGGAAGCTATAACCAAAGCCCGCACTATGGCTCAGCAGGCTACCTCGGCCGGCCCGGCTGAGCGCGGCAAGGTCGAAGGTGAATTAAGCACGGCTCTGAACCGACTCCTGGCCGTGGTCGAAAGGTACCCCGACCTCAAGGCCAACCAGAACTTCCTGTCGCTTCAGGAGGAGCTGGCTTCGACAGAAAATAAGATAAGCTTTTCCCGCCAGTTCTATAACGACGCGGTCATGCAGTACAACAACCAGACTCAGATGTTTCCGTCGAATGTCGTGGCCAGCATAACGGGATTCAGGCCAGGCGAGTTCTTCGAGGTCACCGTACCGGAAGAGAAAGAACCAGTCAAGGTCAGTTTTGCCGACCAGGAGAAATCCTAAGTATCAAATTTGGCATTTGATGCCTGTAATTTGGTACTTTATCTTATTCTATGTGGCAGCAGATACGGTCTAACCGGATAAGGTCAGTCTTCCTGGTTATAGGCATGGGCGTATTGCTTGCCCTGCTCGGTTATTTCCTGGGACTCTACTTTGCCGGCAGCGGCGAACTCGGCCTGCTCATCGCCCTCATGATATGGGGCATCATGACGCTGGTCGGCTACTTCCAGGGAGACAGCATCCTGCTGGCCACCGCACGTGCCAGAAAAATCAAACCCGAAGACCACCCCCGCCTCTACAATATTGTTGAGGAGATGAAAATCGCGTCCGGCCTGGAAAAAATGCCTGACGTATATATCATGGACGACCCGGCTATGAACGCCTTCGCTACCGGGCGCGACCCCAAAAAAGCATCCGTAGCCGTCACCTCCGGCCTGCTGCAGAAGCTAAACCGCGATGAGCTCCAGGGTGTGGTCGGACATGAGATGGCCCATGTCAGGAACCGCGATGTGCTGCTGATGGCTCTGGCCGCCGTCCTGCTCGGCAGCATCGTTGTCATAGCCTGGTACGCCTCTCGATTCTTTATTTTCGGCGGTATGGGCCGGACCAGAAGAAGCTCATCATCTGGAGGAGGCGGCATTGCCATGCTTATCATCATGGCCGTGGCCATCCTGCTGATGATACTGGCGCCCATCTTTGCGCAGCTCATTTACTTCGCCCTGTCGCGGAGGCGTGAGTACCTGGCCGATGCCTCATCGGCTCAATACACCAGATACCCTGAAGGCCTGGCCTCCGCGCTGGGAAAAATTGCCGGCTCCACCGAGCAGCTGAAATCGGCCAATAACGCCACAGCGCCCATGTATATCATCAATCCCTTCCGCAAGCGGGGCATGACTGCACAGGAACTGACCAGTACTCACCCGCCGATTTCCGAGCGCATACGCATCCTCCGCGCCATGGGCGGAGCCTCCTACGCAGACTATTCCAGGGCATATCAAGAGATACGCCACACTACCAAGATGTTCATACCCGAGGCTGCCTTGGCCGCCGTCGGCAGCGTATCACTGCGGCAGGCGCAGCCAGAGGCGCCTGAAAAATCTGAGGTGCTGCAGCGGGTTCGCGAAACCAACAACGCCCTGTGGAACGCCCACAACTACAGGACAATCACCTGTGCCTGCGGCACCCGTCTGCGCTTACCTCCAACCTACAAAAAACCTGAAATCAAATGCCCACACTGCGGTAGAATAAATCCGGTGTGACATGTGGGAACAGATCAGGTACAACCAGACCAGGTCGGCAATGCTCATCTTCGGGATGGGAATATTGCTGGCTCTGCTCGGCCATTTCTTTGGTATACTCATTGGAAATCTACCAATATTAAATATTGACCTGTTTATCAGCGGCATATACGGTGTCCTCATCGCCTTAATGATCTGGGTTGTGGCAAGCATGATTGCTTACTTAAAAGGGGACGATATACTACTAGCGCTTACAGGAGCTCAAAAAATCAGTACGGTTGACCTCGAACGACTCAAAAACATAGTCGAAGAGTTGAAGATCGCCTCTGGGTTGGAGAAAATGCCCGATATATATATTATCGAGGACCCAGCAATGAACGCCTTCGCCACTGGACGAGACCCAAATAAAGCCGCCGTCGTCGTGACCTCGGGACTATTGACTAAACTCAACCGGGACGAATTGCAGGGTGTCATCGGCCACGAGATAGCTCATATTAAAAACCGTGATGTGCTGCTGATGTCATTATGCTTTGTGCTTCTTGGCATCATAACCAATCTTACTTGGACCTTCGTACACGTTATGTACTCAGTGAGAAATTCGTCGTCAGTACCTAGCGGCTGGTGGTTTCCGTTAATATTACTCTTAATTCCCACTATAGCTACTCCATTCGTAATCCGTTCAGGGTTGTTTGGCGAATTTGCTGCAGCCCTAGCTGTTCTCTACTTCTTCGCGTTTCTGTTATTATCACCAATGATAGCTCAACTTGTTTATCATGCCATTTCTAAAAGAAGAGAATATCTAGCAGACGCCTGCTCAGCTCTCTATACCAGATATCCGGAGGGACTGGCATTGGCATTGGAGAAAATAGCCGCCTCTCCCGACCAGGTTCTGGCCGTGAGTCCCGCCACAGCTCCCATCTATATAGTTAACCCCTTTCATGAGCCAGGCAAGGTGGCCAGCGACATCACCAGCACACACCCACCTATCTCTGAGCGTATCCGCATATTGCGCGCCATGGCTCAAGCATCATACGCCGAATATGACCGGGCTTATCGGGAGATTAGAGGAGTGCACAAAGGCCTGATTCCTGCCTATGCCACCGCCACTGCTGGCACTGCAGCTATACGTGAAGCCATCCCCGACGACCTGGACCATATCCAGCGTGCCCGTGAGACTTCAAACGCCCTGTGGAATGCCCGGAACTACAGTATTATAACCTGCGCCTGCGGCACCAGGATGCGTCTTCCCCCCAGCTTCAAACTTACCGAGGTCAGGTGCCCCCACTGCGGTAGAATAAATCCGGTCTAGTCTTTACAAAATCCCTCTTATTCGTCTTTAGTCAAACTCAGAAATGACGTGTCATTGCGAGCGAAGCGAAGCAATCTCAGCCCACATCCCTACCTAGCTTGCCACGGTATCCTTTTTAGAAGGATGCCTCGCAATGACAGTGGAATTTAAATATTTGAATTTATTCAGGATTTAGAAATTAGGACTTGCTATTTAATCCGTATGGACTTGCCGCCAGTGCTGCCCTATAATAGAAGGCCAGTCCCCAGGAAACGTCTTAAAATCGGAGGTATAAATGCCATCGGAGCATCCCAGAAGGAGATTCAAAACCAACATCCGCGAGATGGAAATCGACGATATCAGCGCGGTTTACCATCTGGGTGAGAAGCTTTTCACCAGCGAGGACTACCCCATCCTCTACCGCACCTGGGACCAGTTCGAGGTGACCGACTACTTCACCTCCGACCCCGACTACTGCCTGGTGGCCGAGACCGAGCGCGATGGGAAAATCGTCGGCTTCGCCATCGGCACCACCATCGAAAAAGAAGGCACCGCCTGGAAAAAATACGGCTACCTGAGCTGGATCGGCGTCGACGATTCATTCCAGAGGACGAATCTGGGCTTCCGACTCTACCGGAAGCTGGAACAGAGGTGGAAAAGAAACGGCATCCGGATGGTTATCGCCGATACCGATGCCGAAAACGTACCGGCCATTGCCTTCTTCAAGTCGATCGGTTTCGCCGAAAGCAGCCAGCACGTCTGGCTGGTCAAGACAATCCGTCGGCCCAACTCAGAAAACGAAAACTCCAAATAAACCCATGAATATCAAGCCTTCAAGATTGAAAAAGCTCCTCAAGGACCTGGTGGACATATACAGCCCATCGGGTAAGGAAGAGGAAATCGTCGAGTTCACCGAGAAATACCTCAGGAAACACGATCTGCCGGTGCGCAGGCAGGAAGTCGATGAGAACCGCTACAACCTGATAGTTTTCCCGCCGGGAAAGGACGAGGTCGAGCTCTGCTTCGTCGGCCATCTGGATACGATCACCGCCCACGACCTTGAGGACTTCGCCCCCAGCGAAGAAAACGACACCATATACGGCCTGGGCACCACCGATATGAAGGCCGGCTGCGCCGCCATGATTGAAGCCTTTATCAACCTCGCCAGCAGTAAAAAGGCCTGGCCGCAAGTTGGCCTGGCGCTGGTGGTAGGCGAAGAGGAGGACTCCAGTGGCGCTAAAGCTCTTATGGAAGAATACGGCTTCCCCTGGGCGGTCATCGGCGAGCCCACCAGCCTGGTGCCCTGCCTCGGCCACTACGGCTATCTGGAGGTCATGCTGCGAACCGAAGGCAAAAGAGCCCATTCCTCAATGCCGGAACTGGGCCATAACGCCATCGAGTCCATGCTCAAGCTGCTGCTGCACGTCACCGAATACGCGGCGGCTGCGCCCCACGGCCTGGTCTACAACATTAGGGAACTTTCAGGTTTCCCCGGGGGCTTTGTCGTGCCTGACGCCTGCGAGGCCTGGCTCGACCTTCACCTGCCGCCCAATACCAAAATCGAGGTGCTTAAATCTGAACTCGAACAACTGGTGGAGTCAGCCGGCAAGCGCGTCAATGGACTTAATGCCCGTCTCAAATTCGAGGAGACCTACGCCGGCTACCGTATTTCCGAGGAAAGGCCGCTGATAGGCAAGCTTAAGGAAACCTACAAGAAAATGTCGCTTCCCTGGGAGCCGCAGGACTTCCGCAGCCATTCCGACGGCAGCGCCCTCTGGGCTGCCGGAGTCGACCCCATCGTCATAGGTCCTGGCCGTTTAGAAGCTGCACATACACCGGAAGAGTCGGTCTCCTTCCAGCAGGTCCTGCAATCCACCCAGCTCTACCTCCACCTCGCCCAGTCCCTGTAAATCCGCGAGATAAACTTCTCCTTTTCGCAAAAGGGAGAAGGAAGGGATTTCCCCTTCCAACGCTGGTTGACACCTGCTCACCTGCCCTCTATTATGTGACCAAAATGGACATTATGACGGGCCTGCTGCATATCGCCAACATCCTGCATGTTGTTGGCACCATACTGGGCTTCGGTGGGGCCATCGCCGCAGCCATAATTATGCTGCGCTTGAAGACGGACGAGCAGCGCCTTCGCCGTGGGCGGATTGCCAGGCGCATTTCGTATATAACCTGGGTCGGCTACGGCCTCCTCGTTATAACCGGCATAATACTATCTTTCAATTTCGAGTTCCGATACACGTGGCTCTTCGGGGTGAAGCACTTGTTGACAGCTGTGCTCCTCGTTGATGCCCTGTTCATCCACTTCCGCTACTTCCCGCGCTATTTCCGGCAGCTTGGAACTCCTGAATTTGGCAAGACGTACGCTACCATGCGCAATATCGGCACTTTATCCGTCACCTGCTGGGTTGTTATCCTCATCATCTCACTCCACTCTATGGCCGGAAACTAAGGTACCTTCGGTGTTATTCCGAGCAAAAGCGAACTGTCTCAGCACTTACAGATAATTCCCTCTCCCTTGACGGGAGAGAGCGAGTGTGAGGGTGAAATTAAAGACTTCCGCTCGTGGTGAGCCTGTCGAACCATGACCTACGTGTCATTCTGAGCGAAGCGAAGAATCTCGGTGGTGTCGGGGTGGGCTAAAACCTCTCCCTTCCCCAAAAGGGAGACTGAGAAAGATTTTCCTTTCACGATGAGCCTGTTGAAGCCAAACATTACTAAAGGTTATTGATAAATATCTCCATTCGCTATATGATTGTCGCATACAATTACTTGAATAAGTAATTTCAGGGGGTGGGCAATGGCAGAGAGGAAAGGAACTCTGATAGGGAGAGATGCCATAACCGGCAGATTCCTCCCTGTCGTAGTGGCCAGGCGAAGACCTGCCACAGCCACTGTAGAGACGATAAACCGCCAGGCCGGAACTGAACGCGCGCTGGCCATGTCATACCTCGGTCTGCGCCGTGGCATAGGCGTCATCGGACTTTTGCTCCCCTTTGTCCTTCCATTAGGCAAAATTATCTTTGATAGTCCCGGCCTCGAAGGTTCCATGAGCGCCTACTTCTATACGGTGACAGGGGAAGTCTTCGTGGGCAGCCTGGTCGCCATCGGAGTGTTCCTGCTTTCGTACAGATACAAGAAATGGGATATCATCGCCTCCATTGTTGCCGGCATTTGTGCTATCGGCGTGGCTATCTTCCCAACTGCCCCCGAAATTGATCCTACCGCAATACAAAAGGCAATCGGCATCGCGCATGGTATATTTGCTGGCTTGTTCTTCTTCACGCTGGCCTGCATGTCCATTTTTCTATTTACCAAGACTAATCCCTACCAGACGCTGAAGCCGCGTAATCTCAAGGACCGTTTATTCATGTTTGTGATGACCAGGACCAAACCCGGCATGCCACTGAATCCGCGTAAAAAACGTAGGAACATCGTCTTCAGGGTCTGCGGATATCTTATTATATTCTGCATAATCGGCATGGTCATTGTGGGCATACCGTCAATTAAGGAACACGTCCAGCAATATAATCTGGTATTCTGGCTGGAATCAATAGCCGTATTCGCCTTCGGCGCCTCGTGGCTCATCAAGGGTGACACGATTCTGGCAGACCGCAAAAGTGACAAGAGATTTGACGAACGCATCCAGCGGAGGTTAAAAACTAGCTGAATCCGCTGATAGATTAAAGTTTTTTAGCACGGTTGATTCATAAATGAAGCCGTCACTAAGAGATATAAAGCTACATGAGCTATTGCCATCAACCTAAATCAAATTGTTTTATGTTCGATCGTGCGTTAAACAAAACGTCAGAAAGTGCAGTCTTCTTCGTTAATCCTCAAGCCCCGCATAGGATTCAGGGTTTGACAAGCCACCTTCTATAAGGTTGACATCTGAGTAAGTAGAGGTGAGGGGTGAAATACTAAGGGAGGCGTTTTTCGAGAATCGCCTCCCGCTTTACTTCTCAGAATGCACCGCTCAGGCAGAGCGGCGGAAGGTCATCATTAACACTACTACAACGGTCAGAGCCAGTACTGCCAAGGCTACAAATATAACCATGCCGCTGTTCACAGGTTTACCACCAGTGCCGCCGGCGCCAAGTACATTGAAGCTGCCGTTCTGGTCGAGTATATCCACGGTGTAAGTACCTGGCTGTGACCTGGTGACTGTGAATTTGACCGGCTGGGTAGCCTGCGCGCCCACGCTGACCATCCTGGTTTGCTCTACCTGGCCATTTATCTTGAGGGCGACATTAAGGCTGCCGGCCTCGTCACCGGTGTTGACCACATTGGTTGAAATGGTCACCGGCTGGTTGGCAGACGCCTGCTGCGGGCTCACGTTCAGGTATTGCAGGGATAGCTGAGCCTGATTAAGCTGCCGCGGTAACGATGGCGAGACTCGTGGCTGTGCTGGCAACATAATTGTAGTGAATTGCAGCGTATCGCCTTCAATCACGGTGGAGTTATATTTAAGCTGGGCTTTGAAATCATACTGGATACCGGGAAGAAGCCCGGTGACCGTCTCGGCATACGTACCTGCTGCCGATTTAGACACCCACAAGGTGTATGTCCAGCTTGAGGCGGTAGACACCTTGTAGGCGAAGCGCACATCCACGGAACTGTACCCTCCCAGGGTATAGCTCATATTCAAGGCTGAGCTGGTGCTGATACCGGTGGCAGCGCTGGTAGTGACCGTCGGTTGAGTTGAAGAACAGAGCTTGGTCACAAAGGCATCATTATTCCCGGCATTTGTCCCCTGGTAGGCGTTCTGGGTGGGAAAGTCGGTGGAACGCGTATATCCGTTCACGTAGGCGCAGCCCGATGAGTCCACGGCTATGCCATACCCCCCGTCATCGCCGCTGCCGCCGAGGTAGGTGGAATAGCTGAGGCTGTTACCTGCCGCCGACAGCTTGGCCACAAAGGCATCATCACTACCGGCATTTGTCCCCTGGTAGGCGTTCTGGGTGGGAAAGTCGGTGGAACGCGTAT
>CAYPRI010000031.1:0-5627 GCA_964413085.1 uncultured Dehalococcoidales bacterium | reverse complement strand
ATCACTACCGGCATTTGTCCCCTGGTAGGCGTTCTGGGTGGGAAAGTCGGTGGAAAACGTAAATCCGGTGACGTAGGCACAGCCTGCTGAGTCCACGGCTATGCCATATGCCCGATCAGGTTCGCTGCCGCCGAGGTAGGTGGAGTAGGCCAGCGTGGGGTCTATAACGAGTGGGTAGCGCTCATCATAGGCCGGCACATCGAAACCATAGGTGTTGCCATTGCCGAGGCTGAAACCACCGGCCACCTTCACGGTCTCATCTCCTATCTGTTGATAGATGTACGGCCTGTCCTGCTTGATATCACCGAAGGCGGTGCCGATGGCAAGCTGGCCGTTTTGTATTTTCAGGCTGTCTATTCCGTTGTAGGCCAGGGCTATATCATCAGGGCTTGCTCCCGGCCTGACCACAAAGTCATATTCCAGCACATTACCCTTGCCGAGGAGCCTGAGGTCTATAGACGGGTAGATGTCATGGTACACCACCTCTCTATAGGTGGGAATATCGCTGTGCCACTTCTCAGGGTCATTGCCGATAAAGTAGTTGACCACGGCATTATCTTTGCCAGTGCTTTCTATGCTCGGCTTGTTATTAGCTCCCAAGAAATCGAGGCTGAATACTAGTCTCTCTGCCTGCCTATTGGCTATGCCAGTTGCCTCCACTTGATTATGTCGGGTGACGTCGAAGGTAATGCCTTCTTTGGTAAAATAGAGCGTCTGTGCTGGCGCCTTGACGTAGTACTCAACTGCTTTGTCCAGCTGTCCCTGATTCTGGATGAAGAGTATGGGCAGCTGGCTTAAAGCTGCCGCTATGCTATTCTTTGTCGCTAGAGCCGCGGTGTCTGCACTGCGGTTCCGGGACATTAAGTCGGATAGCGGGTTAACCAGCATCAAGGATAGGATGAGAAGAGCTGCCGAGACAAAGATTATCTTATGCCGCATGATTTTCTCCTTTCGCCCGAGACTCGCCTGACATTACCACAACCCGCTTACACTACTCCCCTGCGAAATACCATGTCGGGTTGTCATCGCTTTGACATATGTTCACATAATACAGCTTCCAAAAATGTACGTCAATAGGTTTGGGGCTGTTCCTTTTACAAATAGACCGTTTGGCAGCTATGGATAGTCTTGACCATCAACAGCGGGATCAAGAGCTTTTATTGAACAGAAAGCCATTCTGTTATATAGATGACGTTTAAGTAACTCATATTCAAATATGAATAGAGTAGTAAAACTTCATTTTCTTACTTGCCAGTCAACCGCTACCCCCCTTTGCTGAAGTTTGGGTATATACACATTAATCGAATCCTCGTTTAGCTGATTATATTCTAAATCCACTTTATCTCCTTTATTAAGACCGGTGTTTTCTAACAATGGTGAGATGTCCGTTATATTATTTTGCATTAGATTGAGAGCGGTCAGACTAGTCAATCCACGAATAGAGCTAATATCACTAATATTATTCTGATCTAAGTCAAGGTAGGTCAGATTAGTTAGCTTCTCAAGGGGGCGTATATCACGAATATCATTACCGCCTAAATTAAGAACGGATAAGTTGTTTAAACTGGCCAGGGGACTGATATCCTCAAGTTCCAGGTTTGAAAACATATATAAATGCGTCAATTTTGTGAGGCCAGATAGCGGTGCTATATCGGCCACAGTATCACCAGATAGCTCTAGCTGAGTTAGATTATGAAGATCTTTAAGAGGTCCAATATCTTTAAGATAGAGCCCATTTCCCCCAAGTTGAAGTTTCTCGAGGTTCTTACAGTTCCCAATTCCTGTCAGATCATTTATTTGCTGCCGCCATGCGTTAATATATGTAATCTTCTCAAGGTCTGATTGTGTCACAAAGCCAAACCGTTTTCCTGTACTCTCGCGAATAACAATTCTTAGATTATGGTCCCGAAAATTCTTAGGCGCAGCATCGAACCATTGGGGAAATACAAATCCTACCGACAATATTAAAAAAAGAGTCATACTTGATATTACTGCGGTCGTCTTGTAGTAATTCTTTCTACTTGTAACTGAGTGTTTCCTTGTTAATATGGTCAGGAAAGTGAAAATAACTACGCTCATTCCAATCGCGGATAGAGCTGATTCCGGCCCAGTGTCGTTGTTGCCCAAATATCCCATGGCCGTGGCAAGAAAACCAATTAAAAAAGCAAAAACATACATTCCAATAACCTTAGGATACTTTTGCCAAAACCATCCGCCGAGTGTGAAAATGCCGACGAGTAATACAAATATACAGCTAATGAACACTATACTATAGAGAAATAACATTTGAACTGCCTGTTCAGGCATTTCAAAGTCGATATGGCTCAACCAATTGTATCCTGCTATCATACTGACAACGCTTAAGATGATAATAAGCTGCCCAACTATCCTCCACAGAAATTTCCAAATAACCATTTGGCCTGTCCTCTTCGTGCGATTAATTTTTTGGCTTATCTGAAATGAACTTAAGTAATAAAACTTGCTCCTTGGCGTAGCCTTGTTCTTCAGGCGATCCAGTCGTTATAAAGGCTATCATATTTCCATCCGGATTCCATGACATATCTTTACCGAATACTCCAGTATTAGCTGTATTTAAGACACGTATTTCAGTATGGGCTACTAGGTCTATAATCCAAAGTGATGTACAGTTACCATCTATGGTTGGCGATGCCCAGTATGCAATTCTGCTACCGTCAGGACTCCATTTAAAATACTTAATGTACAGGGCCTGGGTCAAAACTTTCTCCTCTCCTGTCCCATCAGGATTGATAAACCAAAGCTCGTCGTCTCTAAGAAAAGCAATCTTATTGCTATTGGGGCTCCAACTCAATTGACTGCCAAACTGGTTGCTAATCTGACGCCGGTTGGTACCATCAGAGTTTATTACCCAAATGCCCGTGAGATTCTTATAAGAGGACTGAAGATGTTGTGTAACTGCCATTTCAGCGCTAAAGACAACTTCGCTACCGTCAGGATTTAAGTCAAGACTAGAATATGGGTGGCAGTTTAAATCAGATGCCAGAAGTTTGGGTTTATTTGTTTTACCTAAATCTACAAACCACAACTCTGTTGGGTATCCGGTATAATTGAAATAAGCATATTTGCCACTCCGGAATTTCTCCATGTAGCTATTGTAACTGTTATTATGAGTAATCTGGATTCTCCCGCTACCATTTACTGGAATTGCCCAAAGATCACCCATAGCATATAAATATAGCTCAGAACCGTTGCCACTATAACTAAAAAGTTTGAGGCCATAGTTTCCCCATTCATCCCAGGAGGTGATTTTTTGTTCAGTTTTTAGCATTATATTTGATACATATACGTCGTACCCTTTCATATATACAAGTTTTGTACCATCAGGGCTCCACAACAAGTAGTCCTTTCTATCAGGACTAGATGTAAGCTGGATCAATTCCATATTTTTTACAGTCGAGTTTGAGAGCAATTCTTTTACGGAAGGCGCCGATAAACTTTGGAAAGTGCCTGTTATTGCCCATACTATTAGTATTACTGCAAATACAATAAGTAAAAAGTATGACGTGACGAAGCGAGCAAGCTTCCGTATGACTGAGTTGTTGGCTATATCTTTCAGTTTCATGTTAATAGGCTAATATATACTCGAGTTTATATAGAGGGAAATCAACTGTCAATACTGGAAACGGATTCCAGTGAGTGCATCAGATAGACAGACTCAAATACAATAAGCTATTTGCTACGAAATCAGTTACGATGCTTAACAAAACATCGTTTTGTGCAGGAAATAGAAGCTACCTACCTGGCAACTTAAATGTATAATAACCCACAATATTGCCTATATATCACAATCTTCACACTTCAATCATGCCGGCTACTGCGGGCAGGATGACATCCATTCCACTGCCACTCAAATTCTCCGCATAAAACTCGGGGTGTTCGGTGTGGACGGGGATGATGACCTGAGGATTTATGCCGCGGGCGACCTCGAGAAGGTCGGGGCCGCAGGCATGGCCAGAGGCGTGGAGGCCGCGCTCAGCTTCGGGAATTACCCATTTGCCACCTGTCTCCATAGGCAGGCCGAAGCTTTTGAGACCGAAGTGCTCCAGCCAGTGGCCAAGACGACGGAAGTCGATCTCCTGCTCTTCATCGTGCGGCTCGGAGGAACTGAAAACGTAGAGGCTGCTGGCACGGGGGCGGATGCTGGGCAGTTCGTTCAAATCGAAGAAGCTGAAGCAGAGGATGAACCTGTCCTGTTCAGCGCGAATATCCCCAGCCAGGACAATCTTGTGGCTGCATTCCCGGCAGATTTCCCTTATCCATATCTTGGGATTTTTACCGGCCATGGTCTCCTGATAAATAACGATGCCGTCATCCCGAACAACGTCCGGTGTTTCCGGCTCCAGCAAACGCATGGTCTTTAATAGATAGGCGTCCTTGGGCAGTATGGCCAGCTTCCTGCCCGACTCCCTGGCAATATCCAGGAAGGTCCGCAGCCGGTCAACGTCCCGCGGCGGAAAATCGGCGATCACCAGCCCATTGGCGCGTTTTATGGCTTTCAACCCGTTCTCGAAAACGTCGCGCTCGCGGACATTGGCTTCACGAAGGACGTTCGTGCCTTCCAGGATAAGCGCCCTGGGATGCAGCTTGCAGGCTTCCTCGATGAATTGGCGGGTCAACTGCCCCCGCTTGCCGTGCAGGCGCAGGTCTCCGGAATAGATGATCCAGCCGGAACTGGTCTCGATGCCCCAGGCACAGGCGCCGGGAATGGAATGGTCGAGCGGGAAGCATTTTAGATTTAAGCTGCAGCTACTGTGGTCGTTCATAGGACAGGATACAAGCTCTTTTTGCTTCGGCCGCTTCTCCCAGAAACCGTAGTCCCAGAACTTGACTGCCTCAGGACTTAAATTTTCAGGCTTGATATCGGCAATGCAGAACTGACGCTGCTTTGCTGCACCGCCCCCGAGGCAGGCTTCCTGCCGCCAGCCCTCGGGTGTGCCCCGCACGGTGGGAGTGAAATAGCAGACCTGCTGGTCGAAATCGGCTTTACCCGAGTCTTGCATGGCCTTGGATATGAAGGCGGTCACCGCGGTGGAGTAAACCGGAATATCTCCATCTAAAAAAGCGATGTAACCGGAATGGTCAAGATGGGCATGGGACAACAGCACGCCATCGACACCGTCAAGCTTCCGATAGTGCTCGGCCTTGCGGAACTCCCGCCACAGGTCGGGCGGCATAAGGTCTTCGCGGTATAGGCCTTCAAGCGGTGGCAGCATGCCCATGGCCAGCGGGTCGAGCAGGCCGGCGCCGGAACGCGGCTTGAGGTACTCTTCGTAAAACAGCTTGTGTCTTTTGTAGGGGAAACCGAAGTCAAGGAAAAGGCGACGCTCGCCGTCCTCAAGTAGGATTTTGTTGCCGCCGATTTCGTTGATGCCGCCGTAAAATGTGAGCCGAACTCCCCCCATGGCAGTTATAGTCTATCTTAGAAGAGCATGTTAGGCAATATGACGAGATTCTTGGCTGCGCTCAGAATGACGGAATAATTGATGCTTTGAAAATTGACATGTCAATCCGAATTGAAGTAGGATAATTGGCGATGAAAAAAGAGCTGATGGATATACTGGCCTGCCCGGTGTGCAAGGGACCGCTTA
>CAYPRI010000030.1:0-19567 GCA_964413085.1 uncultured Dehalococcoidales bacterium | reverse complement strand
TTTCACCGGAAGACTCTAATTATACATGGACTAATTTATGGGGGTGGGGTCAATCGTATTTTATAGTCATCCCAACGTTGTTTGTATAATTTAGGCATAATATTCCATCGTATATACATTTTACGCTTCCTTTAAATCTACCTGCAAAGAGTTAACCCAGCCAAAAATTTGATTTGGGCAACCGGGTTGTCGTAGACTACTTCAGTAATTTTTAATTTGAGGTTGGACTTGTCTATGAAAGTCAAGGCATCGACAAAAGATACCGATAAGAAGGGGGATGGCCGGTTTACCATCTTCAGCGCTATCGGCAATACGCCTCTGGTTGAATTAAAACATTTGAACGGAAATTCAAGGGTAAGAATACTGGGCAAGCTCGAAGGCAACAACCCGGGAGGCTCCGTTAAAGACCGACCCGCATACTATATGATCCTCAAGGCTGAGGAATCAGGAAAACTCACCAGGGATAAAACAATCGTGGAGCCGACTTCTGGAAACATGGGAATTGCCCTGGCCATGATAGGCGCCGCCAGGGGATATAACGTCAAGCTGTTTATGCCGGAATGCGTCAGCACCGAAAGGCAGCGCACCCTGGCCGCGCTGGGAGCCGATGTTACCCTGACACCGGCGGAGGAAGGCACGGACGGCGCCATAACCAGGGCTGGGGAACTGGCCAGCGGTGACGCTGAAAAATACTTCATGCCCAACCAGTTCGATAACGAGGCCAATGTACTGGCCCATTACGAGACTACGGGGCCCGAAATTCTTTCCCAGACCAACGGTGACATCGACGTATTCGCCGCCGGTATGGGGACCACAGGCACTTTAATGGGCACGGGAAAATACCTCAAGGACAATAAACGGGGCATAAAGATAATCGGGGTAGAGCCAACCGAGGGGCATACCATCCAGGGCTTGAAAAACATGAAAGAGTCCATCGTGCCCAAGATTTATAGCCCGCGGCTCTTCGATGAGAAGGTAGTTGTGAAAGATGAAGAGGCCTTTGAAACAACCCGGTTGCTGGCCGTAAAAGAAGGCCTGTTCGTAGGTATGTCGAGCGGGGCCGCAGTAGCCGGCGCCTTAAAGGTGGCCAAACAGATGAACTCGGGCACAATCGTCGTCATACTGCCTGACCGGGGCGACCGGTACCTGAGCACCACGCTTTTCCGCTCGTTCTGCGCTAAGTGCCCGCCCTAAACATTGTCTCAGGCCAGACCTTCCACAAATGCCCTGACATTTCTGCCCAGCACATTGTGGTTATAGCCACCTTCGAGAACGGCGAATCTTCTGCCCTTACAGTCCCTTTCAGCTGCTTCCCTAACCAGTCTCCCTATCGTACGGTAATCATCGGTGGTAAGTAGTCCACCCCAATCTTCAATATGACGGTCAAAGCCGGCTGAAACCGCAAGCATGGAATAGTCCTTCTCCTCATTTAATTTTCTGTTTATGTGGGCAATAAATGTTTCCCGGATTATAGACTCAGGATGAAAATATTTAATCTTACTGCCCTCAAAAATATTGTTGCTTCCGTCACCGAAATGCAGGTCAAAATCGAGAATCAAAGCTTTCTCGATTAGATTTTCGCTTTGCAGCTTGGCCAGAGCCACAGCGATGTTATTAAAATAACAGAATCCCCAGCAATGGTCGGGACTGGCATGATGCCCGGGCGGCCTGATGAGGCCAAAAGCAGCCTCGCCTTCCATCGCTATAAGGGCAGACTTAACGGCGCCACCAGCCGCCAGTGAAGCAAGTTCATAAAGTTGTCTGTCTCTTTTAATTGAGCCGATATGACTCGGGGTATGAACCAGCTTCAGGTCATCTTCTGAAGCTGCTAGAGGTTCAACGAAGTCATATTTCCCCTCAAGCTCCTTCAGAATTGCCTCCATCCTGCCAGGGCTGGCAGCAGGTTCCGAGGCATAAACTTCAGTGTAGCGCGGATGATAAACTATTTTCATACCGCTCTAACGCCGCCGGCTCTAAATCCACTTCAGTATGCCAATAAAAAGTATCAGACAAATAGCATCGAAGCCGAGTATCGAGCCGACCGTTATCAACTTCTTCCTGACGGTCTCCATGTCAAACACCCAGAAGGCAACCAGGAAAAACGGGAAATATCCTATCAGGAAAATGAGCCAGGGGGCGCCTACATTCCACCAGGCATAGTCCCAGGTAAGCGCGCCAACCGCATTCAGCAGGTACTCGATAAAGACACAAAACACCGAGCCGACGATGGCAAAAAGCAGCCGGTTTGGAATGCCGATAATCTTCAGTTTCTTATCTTTCGGCAGCAGCTTGCTGAAGACGATGCCGGCAATGGCAAACATAAAGCAGATCTCAATGTTGAGCCCGATCAGAATGAGGTAAGCAGTCTTTCCGGGAGCGCCCCAGACCGGGGCATATTGGGTAAAATGGAAGACCAGCCCGTTCCAAATTTCGTTGAACCAGTCCATGCCCCAGAACGCCAGCCCGGCGAACACCAGACTCCAGTTTCGCCTCTCGATCTCATTGGCATATACATATACCACCAGGGCAAATAGTGGTATAACGTACCATTGAAACTGGCTTCCATCACGCAGAATGCTCAAGGCTTGCTGAGCTGATTCTGTCATGGCGTACCTCCTTCACCTATTGGTGCGGCGGTTGTTATTTAAGCTGCTCTCTGGAAAATTCTAGTATCCTACGCGCCACCACCAGCATGTTAATCTGGCCGGTGCCCTCGAAGATATCGTTTATCTTGCCGTCGCGCATCCACTTTTCCAGCAGGCACTTTCTGGAATAACCCAGAGGCCCCATGATTTCCACCGCCTTCTGGGTGATCTTGGTGATTGCCAGTCCGGCTTTTGCCTTGGCCATCGATGCTTCCAGACTGTTCGGCAGAAATTGGCTCATAAGTGAAAACGCGCGGAGCGTCAAAAGCTTGGCCGCCCGGAAATGGGCTTCCATATCCATGACATCTCGTTCCAGGCTTGTTAACTTGCTTCGCGGTGTTCCGTAGCGAATCTTGACGCCCTCTTTTTCGAGAGTCTCCCTAACAAAGTCCAGGGCAGCGCGGCCTACTCCAAGGGCCTGCGCGGCAATAAAAGGTCGGGTGGCATCGAAGGTAGCCATGGCCTTTTTGAAGCCCGCAGTGCCCGCCTTGTCTATCTTTCTCACTTCCGGGCTGCCGAGTATGTTCTCATAAGGTATACGGCAATTATCGAAGACTATAGTAACCGTATCACTGGCTCTGATTCCCAGCTTATGCTCTTTCTTTTCCACCCTGGCTCCCGGGGTACCGGCCGGTACCACAAACGGCTTCATACCGGCACGTCCGGCCGATTTGTCGACGGTGGCCCAGACAACTACCAACCCCTCAGAGTCAATCATGGCCCTCCTGCCGCTGGTGATAAATATCTTTTCGCCGTTGAGCACCCATTCGTTGCCGTCTAGAACCGCTGTGGCCTGAATAGCAGCTGTATCCGAGCCGCAAGAAGCCTCCGTCATGGCCATGGCGCCCCACTTGGGCCCGTCGTCGTTGTAATCGCCCAGGAATTTCTGGACCTGTTCCGGAGTACCGCTGGCTATGATGGCGGCGCCCCCCAATCCGGGGCTCGGCAGGGCTAAAGCTAATCCTGCATCGCCCCAAAACATCTCCTCGGTCCTTAGTGCCGAGGTCATGTCGATTCCACCCATCAATGTCCCTTCTTTTCTTCCGTCCCATACCCTATCAATAAGCTCTTTCGGGCTCTCATCCTCGTGCTCATCATAGTAACGGCTTATGGGCCGCAACCACTCTTCAGCAATCTTATGTGCCGCCGCCACGGCGTCTTTCTGTTCGGGTGTTAATTCAAAATCTATCATTGTCTTCCTCCTTTATACAATGGCCATACCATCGAAGGTGGCAAAACCTCGACCGTTCCTCAGCCACAACTCCACCGGGTGCTCGCGAATGTAACCGTGACCGCCCAGTATCTGTACGGCGCGGTCGGTCACCATCAGCACCATATCGTCCGCGTACGATTTAACCAGTGAAGCTTCCTTGGTCGCCTCATTCCCTTTGTCCAGCGTCCAGGCAGCCTCCCACGTGATCAGCCTTGTAGCATCAACTTCAATAGCCATCTCGGCCAGCATGAACGCGATTGCCTGCCTTGAGGCGATGGGCTCGCCGAAGGCAACGCGGTCCTTGGCGTAGTCCCTGGAGTACTCGTAGGCTGCCCTGGCGACGCCAACCGCCATGGATGACAGAGCCACTCTGGAACGGTTCATTATCAGATTGAAATCGGCTCCCTTGGCGCCGCCAAGCTTACTCTCCGCAGGTACGCTACAGTTCTTCAAGCTTAATTCATAAGTGTTCAGGGCTTTTATGCCCATATTCTTTTCCCGCTCGCCGATCTCCAATCCGTCGATGCCTTGATCTACGATAAACCCGCAGGTCTTGCCCTTCTCGGCTGCGTAAACGATTAGCGGGTTGGCATCGGCAGCTAACGGCACAAAGCACTTCTTCCCTTTCAGAACATATCCACTGCCCTTAAGACTCGCGGTTGTCTTCAGTGCTGCGGCGTCGAACTCAAAATTAGGCTCTATCAGAGCGGCACTGGCAGCCCTGAATTTATCGCCGCAAAAAGCAGGAAGGTACTTCTGCTTCTGCTCCTCGGTGCCCAGTTCTAGAAGGGGCATGATTACCAGAGCGGGGCACAGAATATTCATGGCCATAGACAGGTCTCCCCAGGCCAGCTCCTCGGCTAGCAGGGCACCGGTTACGGCCGATTTTTCTCCGCCCGGACCCCCGTACTTTTCTGGTATGGCCGATGAAACCAGCCCCATAGACCAGGCGGTCTCGATAATATGGGCTGGAATTTCGTCGTTTTCATCGCACTCCCTGTAGATTTTCCGCATCTCGTCGTTGGCGAATTGCTTCACCAGCGTCACGATCATTTGTTGCTCTTCGGTAGGTTTGAACGAGATCATAGCTCAACTCCTTTTCAAAATCCTTGGTCACAAATCAACCCAGCATAATCTAGCACTGCAAGAACGTATACGTCAATGACTATTAGAACTAAAAAATGTGCCAACCTGCGTACCAGTACGAAGGTACTATATGCATATGCGCCTTTACCCGACTATGTGGCTTCTGGTATTATCTCAAAATATGCAGATAAAGCTTACCTTTCTCGGTGCGGCTCAAAGCGTCACCGGCTCGTCTTACCTGGTCGATACCGGCAACACCAGGGTTCTGGTCGACTGCGGCCTTTATCAGGAACGAGAACTAGTGACCAGAAACTGGGCTTCGTTCCCGGTTCCACCCAGCTCACTCGACTGTGTTCTGTTGACTCATGCTCATCTTGACCACTGTGGTCTACTGCCCAAGCTGGTACGCGAAGGCCTCCGCGGTCCCATCTATACCACTGCGGCCACCGATGAAATCACCGAGATAATGCTCCTCGACGCCGCGCACCTGCAAGAGGAAGATGCCGAGTTCAAGCGAAAGAGGCACCTGCGGGAGAAGAGGAAAGGGCCATATCTCGAAGTCCCCCTCTATACCGTAGACGACGCCAAGGCCAGCTTGCCCTATTTCTCATCTGTAGCCTACAACACGGCAGTCCCGCTGGGTAAGGACGTGCAGGCGACCTTCTACAATGCCGGCCATGTACTCGGCTCAGCGTCGATAAAACTCAACATCAAGCAAAATAATGAGGAAAGGTCGATTCTATTCTCTGGAGACATCGGACGGTGGGACAAACCCATATTGCAGGATCCCACAGTGTTCACGGAAGCGGACTATGTCCTTATTGAGTCCACCTACGGCGACAGGTTGCTGGAGTCATTGAACTCCGCTGCCGACAAAATGGCTGAAGCAATTAACGACACGGTTAAGGCAGGCGGAAACATTGTTATTCCCAGCTTCGCTCTGGAAAGGTCGCAGGAGATTCTGTACTTTCTAAATAAATTCCTCCTTCAGGGCATCATCCCGCACCTGGTAGTTTTTGTCGACAGCCCCATGGCATTGAGCATCAACCAGGTTTTCGAGCATCATACCGAACTGTTCGATGAAGAAATGACCAGATTTATGGAGCAGGGTTCTCCATTCAGCTTTCGGGGCCTGAATCTGTCCAGGACAGCCAGCGAGTCCAAAGCCATAAACCATATCAAGGGAACGGCCATTATCATAGCCGGCTCAGGTATGTGTACCGGCGGCAGGATAAAACATCACCTGGTAACCAATATAACCAGGCCGGAGAGCACTATTCTCTTTGCCGGATATCAGGCGGCAGGTACCCTGGGCAGGGAGATAGTGAACGGCGCCAGGGAAGTCAGGATATTCGGACAGTTCTACCCGGTCAAAGCCAGGGTGCAGCAGATAAACGGTTTTTCAGCACATGCCGATAAGGACGAGCTGGTTAAATGGCTATCCAGCTTCCGCAAACCGCCCAGACGACTGTTCATAACTCACGGGGAGCCGCTGGTAATCCGCCATTTCGCAGCCGCCATCGCAGATAACATGAAGTGGAATGTTTCCGTTCCCGACTACCGGGACCAGGTTATTCTGGAATAGTTGACTGCTAAACCTGCCTGGCCACGGCCCTTCTGCCTACGATTTCCCGCTTTATGTACCACTGCTGGACCGTTTGAATGACTTCATCGGGGGTATCGCACATTCTTAGCAGGTCGAAGTCTTCTTCCGACACAAACCCTCGGGCCAATGTTTGACCATGCAGCCAGTCTAAAAAGCCGTTCCAGAATTTGCTATCGAACAGCACCACCGGAAACGGTTTAATTTTGTGCGTTTGCATCAGGGTCAGCACTTCCGTCAGTTCATCCAGCGTGCCCAGTCCGCCGGGCATCATCAGGAAGGCAGTGGCGTATTTGACCAGCATGACCTTGCGGACGAAGAAATGATGAAACGTAATCGACTGTGTCGTATACGGGTTAAGCGCCTGCTCTTCGGGTAGCTCTATGTTCAGTCCTATCGAGCCAACACCGGCTTCTACGGCGCCCTTGTTGGCCGCTTCCATGACGCCTGGGCCACCTCCGGTGATTATATTAAACCCCAGTTCACCTAGTCGCCGGGCTATTTCTTCTGTCTCACTATAGAGCTTATCGTCGGCCTTCAATCGCGCCGAGCCATATATGGTTATGGCGGGTTCTACGCCAGCAAGTTCATCAAATCCTTCGACCAGCTCTCCGATTATCCGGAACATTCTCCACGAATCTTCTTTGGCCAGGTCATTTACTTCATATCCTTGTGCCATAATCGCCCTCCGCTTGAAACAAATATATCATACCTGACGACAAAACCACCACCGTTTTATACTATAAATATCTTGACACGACACGACAGGCAATCTAAACTATTGGCAACTTTGGGGGTTACGAACATGATATGTCCCATCTGCAATAAAGACATGATAGTAATTGAGTACAAAAATATAGAGCTGGATCATTGCCTCAATTGCCTTGGCGTCTGGTTTGATTCTGACGAGCTGGAGCTTTTGCTCCACTGCCTGGAGTTGGATACGCCGGATTTTTTGCTGTCCAGCATACTGGGCCATCCCGATGCGGAAAGCAAGGAAAAGCAAAGGAAATGCCCTATTTGCCGACGTAAAATGAAGAAGACCACCATTGGCGACAAGCCCAAAATATTGATTGACGCCTGTATTCAGAAGGATGGCATCTGGTTCGATGGCGGCGAAGTTGCCCAGCTGGTTAAGGAGCTGGCCAAGAAAAAGCCAGTCGGCAAGGAAGCACAGCATCAGGTACTGAGTTTCCTGGCAGAGACATTTAAAGCCAGGGCGTAAAATAAATTCGTAAAAAGGGGGTATGCATGATAGCACTCTGGATAATCATTGGCATCGTAGTAATTCTCATTTTTGTATTCGTTGGGATTTATAACGGTCTCGTCCGGTCGCGCAATCAGGTGAAGAACGCCTGGGCACAGATAGACGTCCAGCTCAAACGCCGACATGACTTGATACCGAACCTCATCGAGACGGTAAAGGGCTACATGAAATATGAGCGCGAAACGCTGGAAGCCATAATCAAGGCCCGCACCCTGGCCACGCAGGCAGCCTCGGCCGGACCGGCAGAGCGCGGCAAGGTGGAGGGTGAACTGAGTTCGGCCTTGAACCGCCTCCTGGCAGTGGCCGAACAGTACCCGAACCTTAAGGCCAATGAGACCTACACCAACCTGCAGGAAGAGCTGGCATCCACCGAGAACAAAATCAGCTTCTCTCGACAGTTCTACAACGATGCGGTGATGGGGTACAACAACCAGATACAGATGTTCCCGTCGAACGTTGTAGCCTCGATGGGCGGATTCAAGCAGGGCGAGTTCTTCGAGGTCACCGTACCTGAAGAGAAAGAGGTTCCGAAGGTCCAGCTGACTTAGTGAATTTAGAATAAATCACGAATCAAATCTTAAAACGTGGTTTGGGATTTGTTATTTGTGGTTTGGCATTTATCTCTATGTGGCATCAAATACAGTCTAACCGGACAAGGTCAATCTTCCTGGTCATCGGCATGGGCATATTGCTGGCCGCGGTGGGTTTCGGCATCGGATATTACTTCGGTAGCGGCACGGCCGGCCTGGTAATAGCCATGCTGATATGGGCCATCATGAGCCTTATAGGATACTTCCAGGGAGATAGCATACTTCTGGCGAGCGCCCGGGCCAGAAAAATTAACCCGGAAGACCACCCCCGCCTATTCAACGTCGTCGAGGAGATGAAGATCGCCTCCGGACTGGAGAAAATGCCCGAAGTCTATATCGTCGACGACCCGGCCATGAACGCCTTCGCCACCGGCCGGGACCCCAAGAAAGCCTCGGTGGCCGTCACCTCCGGTGCGCTGCAGAACCTCAACCGGGATGAGCTTCAGGGGGTCGTCGGCCATGAGATGGCCCACGTCCGGAACCGTGATGTGCTGCTAATGGCCATGGCCGCTGTCCTTCTCGGCACCATCGTTATGCTGTCCTGGTACGCCTCCCGGTTTATGATTTTTGGCGGCATGGGCAGGACACGGAGGTCTACAGGTGGCGGCGCCGGCGCCATCATAATCATCATTGTGGCCATCGTCCTTATGATACTTGCTCCCATCTTCGCCCAGCTCATTTACTTTGCGCTGTCCCGCAGACGAGAATACCTGGCCGATGCCTCCTCGGCTTCTTATACCAGATACCCCGAAGGGCTTGCCTCGGCGCTGGAAAAAATCGCTGCCTCTACCGAGCAGCTCAAGTCAGCCAATCAGGCTACCGCGCCGATGTACATCATCAACCCCTTCCGCAAGCAGGGCATGTCAGCCCAGAACCTCACCAGCACGCACCCGCCTATTGAGGACCGGATACGCATCCTCCGCGCCATGGGCGGAGCTTCGTACACCGACTATACCAAGGCCTACCAGCAGGTCCTCCACACCAGTAAGGTATTTATTCCACCGAGTGAAGCCGCAGCTGTCGGAATCGTAGCCCTACGTCACGCCCAGCCCGAGACCGCCGGGAAGCTCGACGAGGTGGAACGGACCCGAGAAACCAACAACGCGCTGTGGAACGCCCACAATTTCAGGATTGTACAATGTCCTTGCGGCACCAAATTGAGGCTGCCGCCCAGCTATAAAAAATCTGAAATCAAATGTCCCCACTGCGGTAGAATTAATCCGGTTTGATATGTGGGAACAGATAAGGTATAACCAGCGCAGGACAGTACTGCTTTTCTTCTATCTGGGAGCCATCTGGCTCCTCCTCGGCTTTGTTTTCGGCATTCTGGCCAGCTATTTCAGTGCCGTCAGCATGTTCCAGGGTGGGATGTACGGGGTGCTTGTAGCCGCCGTTCTCTGGCTGTTTGTCTTCTGGTTCGCCTATACCTTCGGAGACCGTATTCTGCTGGCAATGGCTGGCGCCAAGAAAATTACTATCAGGGACCTGCACCGCGTCTCCAATATCGTCGATGAGATGCAGATCGCGGCGGGGCTGGAATACCCGCCTGACACCTATGTAATTGAAGATCCGGCGCTTAATGCCTTTGCTATTGGGAGGGACGCAAACAAAGCTGCCATTATTCTGACATCAGGATTACTTACAAAACTTAACCGCGACGAGCTTCAGGGTGTCGTAGGCCACGAGATAGCACACATTAAAAACCGCGATGTGCTCTTGATGTCCCTGTGCGCCACAATCCTTGGTGCAATAGAAATTACTACCTGGTTCTTCTCGCCAAAGCGCATATACAGGGCATCGGGCATGGCGGAGGAAGGCGAGGGGTGTTTTTTCTTAATTGTAGGCATGCTAATTGCCGCAGCCATATTCCTGGCAATAGCGTTCCACAATTACATGACAATATTATATTATGATTTGCCGCCTCTCAGGTCGTTTGCAGTGACACTACTCGTAATATTTCTCGCTATCCCCTCATTTATGTTGTTTACGCCACTCTTGGCCAAACTTATTTATTACGCCATTTCCAGGCGGAGAGAATATCTAGCCGATGCTTCTTCCGCTCTATATACCAGATACCCGGAAGGCCTGGCCTCAGCGCTGGAGAAAATAGCTAAATCCACGAACCAGCTCATGATAGCTAGCAAAGCCACCGCAGCCATGTTCACCGTAAATCCCTTTCGCGAGCATGGCATGGCCGCCAGCGATATCACAAACACCCACCCTCCGATTTCTCGTCGCATCGCTATACTGCGCGCCATGGCCTACGCTTCATACATTGAGTACGACCGCGCTTACCGCGAAATCGGCGGTGTGGATAAAAGCGTGATTCCATCAAGCGTCATGGCTCTGGCGGGCACCGATGTACGCCCGGCTCTTGATAAAGACCTCGACCGCGTCCATCGAGCCCGGGAAACATCAAACCTGCTCTGGAACCTGAATAACTACCGGCTCATCACCTGCGACTGCGGCACCAGGATGCGTCTGCCTCCCGGCTTCAAACTGACCGAAGTCAAATGCCCCCACTGCGGGAAGATTATTCCGGTACCGGCAGCTTAAAATCCCCCGTTCGCCCTGAGCTTGTCGAAGGGGAACGGCCAATCCCGGCATCAGATACGTATTTTAAAAAGTCGTGTCATCCTGAGCGAAGCGAAGGATCTCGAAAATTGCTGGCGGGCTAGACGATATCGCCACGCCCCGATTCCATCGGGGCTCGCGATGACACGGCCCGCTATGATTCGACAAGCTCACCATGAGCGGAGGAATATTCCTGGCTACGAGCGGAAATGTTTCTCTACTTTTGTTTTTTGTCTTCGTCCGTAGACGAAATGCCTTGCCTGCCCTATAATAGAGAACCAGCCCCCGGCAATAAAGGCAATAAACATTTTTAACCACGGAGGTATAAATGCCATCGGAGCGACCCAGAAGACGACGGACCAAGACCAATATCCGCAGCATGGAAATAGATGATATCAGCGCGGTCTACCATTTGGGTGAGCGGCTTTTCACCAGCGAGGAATACCCAATCCTCTACCGCACCTGGGACCAGTTCGAGGTGACCGACTACTTCACCTCCGACCCCGATTACTGCCTGGTGGCCGAGCTGGAGCCGGATGGTAAAATCGTCGGCTTCGCCATCGGCACCACCATAGAGAAAGAAGGCACCGCCTGGAAAAAGTACGGCTACCTCAGCTGGATCGGCGTAGATGACGCTTTCCAGCGGACCAACCTGGGCTACCGGCTGTACCGGAAGCTGGAACAGATATGGAAGAGAAACGGCGTCAGGATGATTATCGCCGATACCGACGCCGAAAACTTGCCGGCCATCTCCTTTTTTAAGTCCATCGGCTTTGCCGACAGCAGCCAGCACGTCTGGCTCGTGAAGACCATCCGTAAGCCTAACTCTGATAACTCCGAATAATCACATGGAAATCAAAGAGAAACGTCTGAAAAACCTCCTCCTTGACCTGGTGGCCATCTACAGTCCCTCGGGTAAAGAAGAGGAAATAGTCGAGTTCACCGAAAAATACCTGAAGAAACACGACCTGCCGGTGCGCAGGCAGGAGGTCGACGAGAACCGCTACAACCTCATCGTTTTCCCCCATCACAAGGACGAAGTGGAGCTTTGCTTCGTCGGCCACCTGGATACCGTCACCGCCTACGACCTGGAGGACTTCGGTCCCAGCGAGAAGAACGATACCATATACGGCCTCGGCTCCACGGACATGAAGGCCGGCTGCGCCGCCATGATAGAGGCCTTTATCAATCTGTCAGGCAAAAAGGACTGGCCGCCGGTCGGTCTGGCGCTTGTAGTCGGCGAAGAGGAGGACAGCAGCGGCGCCAAAGCACTAATGGAGGGCTACAGCTTTCCTTGGGCCGTTATCGGCGAGCCCACCAGCCTGGTGCCCTGCCTGGGCCACTACGGCTACCTGGAAGTGATGCTGCGTACCGAGGGTAAAAGGGCACATTCCTCCATGCCCGAGCTCGGTCACAACGCCATCGAGGCTATGCTGAAGCTGCTGCTGTATATCACTGAATACGCCTCGGCGGCGCCTCACGGGCTGGTGTACAACATCAGGGAGCTTTCCGGCTTTCCCGGCGGCTTCGTAGTCCCCGATGCCTGCGAGGCCTGGCTGGACCTGCACCTGCCGCCAAACGCCAAGATCGATATGCTCAAGACGGAGCTGGAACACCTGGTGAAATCAACCGGCGATCGCATTAAGGGACTGAGCGCTAGGCTCAAGTTCGAGGAGACCTACGCCGGCTACCGAATTTCTGAGGACAGGCCGCTCATCGGCAAGGTTAAGGATACGTTCAAAAAGATGTCTCTTCCCTGGGAGCCACAGGACTTCAGGAGCCATTCCGACGGCAGCGCGCTCTGGGCTGCCGGAGTCGACCCCATCGTACTGGGACCCGGCCGCCTGGAAGCTGCCCATACTCCCGAGGAGTCTGTCTCCTTCGAACAGGTGGTCAAGGCCGCACAGCTTTATCTCACCCTCGCCCAGTCCCTATAAGGTGCAATTCCCTCTCCCTCGACGGGAGAGGGCAAGGGTAAGGGTGACCCTTGACAACCAGCCAAAAAGGCGTATAATACCACGCAACTTAGGTGGTTTAAACTCTGAGGCGGGAGGGATAAAACCCTCCCTTCTCTATTATATCGAGACGTCGAATCCGAACGGCGGTAACCAAAACCGCCCCCTCGAAACCATTCGAAACGAACAGGAGACAAATGATTACAACTGAAAAAACGAGCCCTATCTCAGCCGCCGACTATGATAAGGCTCTGACCGTTCGCCGTCCCTTCGAGGAACGACGCTATGCCCGCATAAACGCACTCAAGGCGCAGGCCAAGCGGCGCAACGCCAGCCTCATCACCACCATACTCATCTTCGCCGGCGTGCTGGTAATCGTGGCCGCCACGGTGCTGGCCGCCATCTACGTGCCCCAGGTGGCCGTATACGTTCCCATCCTCGCCATCGGCCTGGCCCTGGCACTGCAAAAGTACACAGCCAGCTTCTTCGCCTTCTTCGTCATCACCTTCTCCAAAATCTACGACCTCGGCGATAGAATACGCATCGGCAACGTCAAAGGCGATGTCCGCCACGTCGGCCTGATGCACACCACGCTGGAAGAGGTCGGTGAGGACGAGAAGCTCGGCGGTGAGCTCACCGGACGGCTTCTCTACGTGCCCAACCTGGTCATACTCGACCAGCCGGTTTTAAACTACTCCAAGGACTACTCCACCGGTATGGAGGCCGTGGCCTCGGACTACATGTTTGATGAGGTGCGCATACCTATCACCACGGACAGCAACGTGGAGAAAGCCAGCCAATTGCTTGAGGGCATACTCAAGAGCCAGGATGAGATTTATGTCAAGCAGGCCGAGCAGTGCTTCCAGGACGGCTATCCCCGTTTTCTGGAAGAGGCCATGAGCGACCCACGCGTGTTAATTTTCGTCGAGCCCCAGCATATCTGGATCAAGGGCAAGTTCGTGGCCCCGGTTGAGAGCCGCAACGACCTCCGCAGCAGCATACTCCTCCAGTTCGTCAAGGAAGCCGCCGCCAGCTCCGATATTCGGCTGGCGTAGAATCTTCCTTCAGCGTACAATATCACACGAAGAGATGCCTGGTTCTACGGCACCACAACAACCGCGACTGACCCGCTCCGGCATCAGGAGCATCATCGCACAGACACTTCTGATGCTCGCCTCGTTCGCCGTACTGTTCTGGTCGGCTGGTACACTCTTCTGGACAAACGCCTGGATACTGGTTGCCCTGGTTTCTACTTACTGGATAGTAAGCGAAACCGTACTGGCCAGAGTAAATCCGGAGACGCTGAACGCCCGTGGCGAAGTGGTAAAGACCGGCACCAAAGGATTCGACAAGCTGGGGCTGGTGGTGGTTCCACTGCTGACCATTTGCAGTATGGTGGTTATGGGATTCGATGCCGTCAGATTTCAGTGGTCGCACATGCCCTTTTGGCTGACTATCGTTGGCGTGGCCATAACCATCCCCGCTTTTATAACAGGCGCCTGGGCCATGACGGTCAACAAGTTCTTCGAATGGACGGCGCGCATCCAGAAAGACCGGAAGCAGTATGTCTGTACCACAGGCCCATATAGTGTAATCAGGCATCCCGGGTATTCCGGTTACATCGTTACCAAAATTGCCTATCCACTGATACTGGGCTCATGGTGGGCGTTCGTGCCGGAGGGCACACTGTTAGTAATATTCATCATCCGCACCGCGCTGGAAGACCGCGCTCTGCAAAAAGAGCTGCCCGGCTATAAGGATTACGCGCAGAAAGTTAGATACCGGCTAATACCGTTTGTCTGGTAAATGCCGATTACTGCCCTGCCCGGCTGCTGATTTGCTCCTGAAAATCCCGGCCCAGCGAACTAAGTGTATCCTCATCCACTCCGCGTATGAATGCCTGATTAATCAGCCGATTGTATTGAAGTGTGGTCAGGTTGTGCGGCGTCCGGTTGTAATCCAGTCCGGCAAAGAAGCTCCTAGTCCAGAAGAACGACACAAAATCCATTTTGAAGGCATCGCCCAGGTCCATAATGTCCCGGATGAACCTCGCGTCTAGAGGGTACCAGAAACTGTAGACGTCCCGGCTGATTGCCGTCTCAAAGTCAAGGATGCCGGTACTCAGTTCTCTGGCAGAGGCCTTATACAGCCACGACTCGCTCACGGTCACGCGCTGCCCGGCATTATGTGCACCCATTGCCGCGTTCAAAGCCCTTGTTAGATATAGCCCATCCTCGTTAAGCGGATAAATGTGCAGGTCGATATAGTCGAGTCCGGGCATACCGTAAAGGGTATTTATATAAGCCGGATTCTCCCAGGTACCCGTGCCGGCACCAAGCAGAATTCCGCTTGAGCCGCCGATTTTGGTTATCGTTGACGAGATGAAATCGCTCCATACTGCCGGCGATATCTCCAGCCCGGTCAGATTCTCCTCGGTTGTAGGTTCATTGGCCAGCGTCAGGTAGTCCGGTTTTATCTCTCTGGCGATGACTACCAGTTCGTCCTGCACGCCCTGCAGTAAAGTCGCCGTCGTATACCCCGACCAGTCGTACTGGATGGACGAGTAAGACGTCCCGGCGAAGACAACACCGCACTCCACGAGCACTTTTATATCACGGCTGTGGCATTCTGCCACGATGTTCTTGAAGAACTGCAGATACTCGTCAGAGCGCGGGTAGTCCGGTTTCAGTAGCGGGTACTTAACGGCCAGCACCACACCCTTGATACCCATTGCTTGAAGACGGTCCAGCAGCAATCT
The DNA here is from genome assembly GCA_964413085.1 of uncultured Dehalococcoidales bacterium. Classification (GTDB taxonomy): domain Bacteria; phylum Chloroflexota; class Dehalococcoidia; order GIF9; family UBA5629; genus 9FT-COMBO-48-23. Next base: position 3,876 of record CAYPRI010000030.1, on the reverse strand, counting down.
GTTCCTGGCCATCGAGTCAGCATCGAGCAGTACCTCACCGATATTCCCGTTTGCGTAGGCCAGCTCGGTGGCCCATATAGTCTGGCCGTGGCTGCCGTCCCACCGCTGGTCGAGCACAATCTCGAAATGTGCCAGCTCAGCCTGAAGTTCTGTATACAGCGGCTGATACGCCGCAGGTGGGGGCTCAAGCAACTCTTCGGGTGGTGGCGGTGCGGGTGCGGTTGACGGCACCGGTGTGACCGGTGGATTTACGATCGGATTCCGAGGAAAGCAGCCGGCTATCAAAGTCACCAGAACCGTCGTTATCAGGGCTAATATAAATAGTTGCCCCCTTCTCGATTTCACCATTCCGTCACCTCCCGCGATATAATAATACTGCTATTCTTGATCTGCGTCACATTTCTCGCCTTACTCACTGTCATTGCGAGTCCTTCCTGAATAGGAAGGACGTGGCAATCTCATCAATTAGTTCAGTTGCATCCTAGACTCCTATTTCTCCCTTTGGGAAAGGGAGATTAAGAGGGATTTAACCATTGACAACCAGACAGCCCCTATCTATCATGTACACAAATGGGCAGCATAGACTTTTACGCCATCTTCCACGCCGCCAACGTCCTCCACGTCCTTGGCACCATCCTCGGCTTCGGCGGGGCAATTGCAGCCGCCATAATTATGCTCCGGGTAAATACCCACGAGAGGCGTCTTCGCCGCGGCACGATTGCCAGGCGCATCGCCTGGATTACCTGGGTTGGTTACGGCCTGCTGGTATTGAGCGGAATTGTATTAACGCTGAACTTCGAGTTTCAGTATTCCTGGCTGTTCGGCTTGAAGCACCTGTTGACTGCCGTTCTCCTCGTGGATGCCCTGTTCATTCACTTCCGCTACTTCCCCCGCTACTTCCGCCAGCTCGGCAGCCCCGACTGGAACAAGACCTACCGCACCATGCGCAATATCGGCACCCTATCCGTCACCTGCTGGGTCGTTATTCTTATAATTTCCCTGCACTCGATGGCAAAATAGACTAAGATCACCTCACTAGAATAACTTAATGACTATAGCGGTTAGTGCTAAATTTCCGTGGGATAATCTGAATAAATTATTTCCTGTGAAGGCAAAGGGAGGAGAAGGTATTGTTCTTATTTCTGATTGTAGAATTACGCAAAAACTGGGATCGCGCTATTTCTGCAAATCAGATATGGGAACTAAAATTTTCCAACTCGGCACTGACGTTGCCGCGGTATATGCAGGAATCTCATCAATAGGGGAAAAATGCATTGATGAATTAAGATATGCATTAGCTAGGCAACAACCAGGTTCGGCCAATAGTATAAAAACAGCTCAAAAAGTTTTCCAAAACGTCTATACACATAATTTAGCTTTAATAAAACTAAAGCCACAGGAGGCCCCACTATATTTTATGATAGGTGCATGTAGTAAACATGGTAAGGCTGAGCTATATAGATCATCCTATAATTCTGATTTTGCTCTGGAACATATAGTAGGTTTAAACGTAATTGCTTGGACAACTACAAAGAATATGTTCAATAATTTAATGAATAGAGAGCTGGGGCACCAAGCGAAATTGGCAAAATACCAATATTCCCATTTAAAAAATCTGCCAGAATTTCAAAAATATGACACTCAAACATCAATTAATATAGAACAGTTAGGAATACTTATGGTTTCAGTATTAACTAGGGTCATTGAGTTTAGTCAAGATGAAACTGTAGGTGGTAAAGTTCAATGTGTTTTGATAACACGTAATGGAGTAATAACTCCTATAATGTCATATACAACTAATGGAACAAATCAAGGGGCTGAATGGATTCAAGCTACGGCAGAACAAACTAGACTTGAAACAGAAACCGGCATCTCAAATGTTTTCGGTTTCTATGATTTTAGCGAGTAGTCTCCATTTATTTTACTGCAATATTACCAATCTCTTCTGATATTTGTACGACAGCCTTGTATAATCTAGTATTGCATCGTATAAGCTTAAGCGCATCCTCTCGTTTTGGAACCATTTTGTTAGCAGACCTATCATATTCCCACAAGAGTTCAATTTTACCTCTCATTTCATTCACAGCTTTTTTGACTACGTTTTCCAATTTGGAATCAATTTTAGCGACTCTTTCTATATACACACTATCTGATCTTAGGCGAGTAAAAATTTGTTTCATGTCCCTGACTTGAGTCTTAACGAATTTGTATGCATTTTTGTCTGTTATCTCTGGATGTAGTGCGTACTCATCCAGATCTGGAGGTCCATATAGAGTAATAATATTGATCGCAACATCTTTTGCCCATTCACGAACTTCGTTCAATGCATAACGTCTTTGTTCTCGGGACATGTGCTCGAATGAAAAGTATGCCACAAAAAAAGTGCCAATGGCCATGATTGCGGTATAAATGCTAAGGATTTTCTGCACATACAACCCGGTTTCAGGCACAATGAGCCATGAAAACCAGTAAGGTCGGACAAACATGGCCAGAGTAATAATAAAGCCGATAATTATGATGGCAATTGATACAAATACGAAATATTTTAATGTTTTCACAACCGGATTATAGAAAATATTTTAACAAATAACAATGGTACTTTATTTTCTGTATAACCAAATAAATTAGATGAACATGATGATATTTTTAGCTATATTATTGAAAATTTGTTAGGTTCGCTTGACCCTACCCCATTTTATAGTCCAGCATAGATTAGAGTTTTCTCGGTTCTGTTAAGATATTCCACAGGGCTTAAATCGCCCAGAGAGCTGTGTGGCCTGAACTCATTATAATCTATTCTCCAGGCTTCTATCACCTCTCTTGCATCCTTTAAGGAAATGAACCAGTTCTGATTCAAGCATTCATCACGCAGCTTCCCATTGAAGCTCTCGATGTAGGCGTTCTCTACAGGCTTCCCTGGTCTTATGAAATTCAATTTCACACCTTTCCTATATGCCCACTCATCCAGGGCTCGACCGGAAAATTCAGGGCCGTTGTCTACAGTTATAACCTCAGGCAATCCTCTTAGCTCTGCTAAACGCTCAAGAGTACTGACAACCCTGATGCCGCCAATCGAGGTATCGACCTCAATGGCCAGGCATTCTCTGGAAAAATCATCCAGTATAGCCAGTGCTCTGAATCTTCGGCCGGTAACCAGGCTGTCCGAGACGAAATCCATAGACCATCTCTGGTTAATTCGCTCTGGTTCCGGTAGTTTCACCCTGACCATGGCTATCTTCTTCCTTCGCCTCTTCAATCTCAATGAAAGGCCTTCCTCCCGGTAGATTCTCTCAGTCCTCTTGTGGTTTATAACCAGTCCTTCTCTCTTCAAAACAACGTGCAACCTGTGGCACCCGAAGCGTCGCCTCTGTTCCGCCAGGTCCTTCAGCCTTTGTCTTAAAACTCCATCATCAGCCTTCCTGCGCTGATAGCTGTATGTAGCCCGCCACAGGCCAACCAGATTACATGCCCTTCTGGTGCTCAGCCCGAAGGACTCCACGGCATACGTTGCTGCTACGCGCTTAGCTTCGGGCTCTAGAAGTTTTTTGAGAGAAGTTCCTTAAGTACCCGATTATCCAGCGCCTGGTCGGCTACTATCTGCTTAAGACGCCTGTTCTCGTCTTCAAGCGCCTTCAAACGCTTAAGTTCACTCACGGTAAGCCCGGAATACTTTGTTTTCCAGTTGTAGTAGCTGGCACCGCTTATCCCATGCCTCCGGCACAGCTCGCCTATTGGCGCTCCGGCTTCACCCTCTTTCAGAATACCGATGATCTGTTCTTCGGTGTACCTTTTGCGACGGGTCATCTCGAGTCCTCCTTCTTTTTTCACCGGAAGACTCTAATTATACATGGACTAATTTATGGGGGTGGGGTCAAT
>CAYPRI010000029.1:8443-19865 GCA_964413085.1 uncultured Dehalococcoidales bacterium | reverse complement strand
ATCCGGAAAAACCACTGTTCCAGCATCTTCCTGATAACCGCTGTGCCGCAGCGTTCGCACATGCCCTCGCCCACCACCTGCTCGTTGGCCAGCACCGTCTGGCAGGTGGGACACCAGTTGACCGGCGCCTTGGCCCGGTATGCCAGTCCGGCTTCATACAGCTTGAGGAAAAACCACTCAGTCCACTTGTAATATTCGGGGACGCAGGTAACTACCTCGCGGCTCCAGTCGTAAATAGCACCAATGCTTCTGAGCTGACGCCGCATGTTTTCTACATTATCCATGGTCCAGATATAGGGATGTATGCCGTGCTTGATGGCGGCGTTCTCTGCCGGCAGCCCGAAGGCATCAAAACCCATTGGATGGAGCACATTATAGCCCTGCATTCGTTTGAACCTGGCCTGTACGTCGGATGGAGCCATGGCGTACCAGTGCCCTATATGAAGGTCGCCTGAGGTATAGGGAAACATAGTCAGGGCATAAAACTTAGGGCGTGGGTCCTTATCTTTAACTTCGTAGAGTTTATCCGCCGCCCAGCTATCCTGCCATTTCTTTTCGATTTCGTGCGGATTATACTTGGAAGCAGACATAACAGGCTGATTTTAGCTTGTAAGTACTCATTCGTCAACCGATTGGTTTTCATTTCACCCACTCCCTGACCCCTCTCCCTCAAGGGAGAGGGGGGTGTTTTTTCTTAAGAGGGGCTTAGCCCCTCTTATACTCCCCATGTCATGTATAATAGTGTCTATGGAACGGGAGAAATTTGAAGCGCTGGTCTATCGGGCAATCGATTCCCTGCCCGAGGAGTTCAAAAATAAACTGGAAAACGTGGACGTTCTGGTGGAAGACTGGCCCAGCCTGCAACAGCTAAGCCGTCAAAGAATGAGAGACAGAGCGCAATTGCTCGGCCTGTATGAAGGTGTGCCCCAGACCAGCCGTGGCAGCGGCTACAACCTTGTGTTGCCTGACAAAATAACTATTTTTCAGAGGCCTATCGAGATGCGATGTCGCTCCGATGGAGAAATCGAGGCTGAAATCGGCAGGGTGGTCCGGCACGAAATCGCACACCACTTCGGTATCGGCGACGCCACGCTTTATAAAATAGAAAGACAGAGACGCAACCCCAAAGAATCGCCCTAATCTCGTATAAACTACTTACCTGTATACTTCGGCGGGCGCTTTTCGAAAAAGGCTTTGGCGCCTTCCTTCTGGTCTTGGGTACCGAAGCACATAGCGAAGTAGTCCGCCTCGCTCTCGATTCCTACCGAAAGTGGAGTCTCCAAGGATTTATTTACGGCCAGCTTGGCAAACTTCAGAATCGCCGGGCTCTTGCTCTTAAGTTTCTTGATAAGATCTTCAACTGTCTCCCTCAGCTTATCTAACGGCACCACTTTATTCACCAAGCCGATTCTCAGAGCTTCCTCGGCTGAAATGGGGTCGCCGGTGAAAATCATCTCACGCGCTTTCTTTTCACCGACCAGCCTGGGCAAAATCTGGGTGCCCGTGCCCCCGGGTATAACCCCAACGCTGATTTCCGGCTGACCGAACCGGGCGTTCTCTGAAGCGATAATCATATCGCAGCTCATGGCCAGCTCACAGCCGCCGCCCAGAGCCAGTCCATTCACCATGGCTATGACCGGCTTCGGTATTTCCCTTATGAAATTATAGGGCCGTCTGGCGGCTTTGTTAGAGGAAATGACACTGATTGCCGTCCACTCCAGAAAATTGCTTATATCGGCGCCGGCACTGAAGGCCTTCTCGCCGGCACCGGTGAGGACAATAACCAGCACCTCTTCGTCATTCCTGGCATCCTCCAGCGCGGCCACAACCTCATTACGCAATTCCTGGTTCTGGGCATTGTATTTCTCAGGCCGGTTCAGTGTAATCCAGGCGACATTGTCCTTTTTTTCATAAAGAATCATCTCGAATTTCACTTTCATTCTCCTTGTATTTTATATGGTAAGGCCGCCGTCGACGGCCAGTACCTGGCCGGTGACATAACTGGACGCATCTGAAGCCAGGAAGATTACGGCACCGACCATCTCCCGTGGCTCCGCTATCCGCCGCATCGGTGTGCCCTGCATGGCCACCGTCAAAATATCCTTAGTGTTCCACAGGAACTCGCTGAACTTAGTCTTGGTCAAGCCGGGTGCTATGGCATTTACCCTGATATTGAACTGCGCCCACTGCTGTGCCATCACCTTGGTAGCCATTATTACTCCAGCCTTGCTGATGGAATAAACAGGCAGTATATCCGGAGTAATGCCGGCGGTGGAAGCCACGTTAACGATCTTGCCTCCACCCTGTTCCCTCATGACACGGGCTACCGTCTGACTGAGGAAGAAGAGGCCCTTAAGATTTAAATTCATGATGGAGTCCCAGGCGCGTTCCTCTATATCGATAGCCTGGTCCATCGTCGGATTGGTGGCCGCATTATTTATCAGAATATCTATTTTGCCGAACGCGTCTTTAACTTTCGCAACCAGGTCCTTCACCTCTTCCATCCGGCCTATGTGTGCGGCCACGGCCAGCGACTTCCGGCCTGTCTCCTTTATTTCCTTGGCTACCTCTTCCAGGTCAGGTAATTTTCGACTGGCCAGAGCCACGTCGGCACCGGCTTTAGCCAGTCCGACGGCAATTTCTTTGCCAATGCCGCGGCTGCCGCCGGTTACCAGCGCCACTTTACCCTTCAAAGAGAATTCATCGAGAGAAAAAGCCATTGTTCACCTCCTGGATAGATTAGGATTTTAATGGGAGAACGACTTCACAGTATATATCGCTGAAGTCATAAGCGCAACCGAGATTTGCGACCATTTATTACTTTTTATATCGCTCATACGTTATAGTATACTTAGCCCCAGTGAGCGAGAATTTACCAAAGCACGTAGCCATAATCATGGACGGCAACGGCAGGTGGGCCAGTCAGCGCGGCCTCCCCCGCCTCGCAGGGCATCGGGCGGGCACGGAAAACATACACGTGGTTTCAGAAATCTTTGCCGAATATAAGATAAAATATGTGACACTCTTTGCCTTCTCCACCGAAAACTGGAACCGCCCCAGCAGCGAAGTCAAAGGACTTATAAAAATCCTGGGCGAAAGGCTCGACCGGGAAATAAAGCGACTCCATCAAAAGAACATCCGGGTAAGACATTTAGGAAGGCTCGACTCTCTATCTCCGGAGCTGCAAAAAAAGATTAAAGCGGCTATCGAACTGACTAAGAACAATACGGGGGAAGTGCTAAGCGTGGCCTTCGACTATGGAGGCAGGTCTGAGATCGTGGAAGCAGCCCGCCGGCTTCTATCAGACAGCATTTCGGCACAAGATTTGAGCGAGGATACTTTCAAAAAATATCTTTACGCTCCCGACCTGCCCGACCCCGACCTGATCATCCGTACCGGTGGAGAAACACGCCTCAGCAACTTTCTGCTGTGGCAGGCGGCTTATAGCGAGCTCTACTTTACCGACGTTCTCTGGCCGGATTTTAATAGACAGGAAATCGATAAGGCCCTGGCGGCTTATAAGAACCGCCATCGGCGTTTCGGCCGGATATAGGCTTGGTCTAGTCTACCGTTTTAAACTTCTCTTTTGGAGCACCGCAAATCGGGCACTGGTCAGGTAGGTAACCATCGGATACATAGCCGCAGACCTGACACACATAGTAGGTGGTTTCCTTCTCCGCCATTAGATGCTGAGCCGCCTTCTGATACAGCTTGCCGTGGACGCCGTCAACGTCTCGAGCCTGGCTGAAACTCACGGCGACGTCGGGGGCATCTTCTTCGTTGGCGTCGGCAATAAATTTCGGGTACATCTTCGTCTCGGCCAGATTCTCTCTTTGAAAAGCGGTCTCTATGTTGGATTGCGTGTCCCTTACCAGCCCCAGGAAACGGAGGCTATTATAGGCGTGCACCTCTTCGGCAGCAGCAATAGCACGGAAGAGCTTCCCGATCTGAGGCAGTTCTTCAGACACTGCCTGCCTGGCAAAAGCCAGGTCTCTGAAATGCGCCTGCGATTCACCTACGAAGGCGTCTCTCAGGTGCTGCCAGGTCTTAACTCCACCCACAGGCGGTTTGTAATCGGTAAATTTCTCTTTCGTGGAATCGCAAACGGGGCACCTTTCGGGTGGCGTCCTTTCCAGGCCAACATGCTGACAAACTGTACACCGCCACATGGCTCCTCCTATTCAACTCTTATTTATTGGGGACAAACCTCGCTCAAAATGGAAACGTCCCTATCCATATCCTAGACCAATGCCGCGCAAAATGAAATAACACCGACTTCAGGCCAAAATATTGACGGGGATAATCAATACAGGCTAAAGCTAGAACTTGAGCCTCTTCTTGGCCGCCGCGAGAAGCTCGTCTCTAAACTTTGGATGCGCAATTTTGATGAGAGCCAGCGCCCTTTCCCTCTCGTCAAGTGAGAGAAGGTCTGCGATACCGTATTCAGTGACCACATAGTGGGCATAGTGTCTGGGCACCGTCACTCTCGCACCCTGCGTTAGATATGGTACGATGCGCGATACTGTGCCGCCCTTGGCCGTGCTGGGTAATATATTTATGGCCCGGCCGCCCTCAGACCAGAAAGCGCCGATGACGAAGTCAAGCTGCCCGCCCGTTCCTGAAAACATGGCGTCACCAATGGACTCAGAGGCGATACTACCAACAAGGTCGACTTCGATGCATCCGTTTATTGCCACCAGGTTTTTCTCCTGAGCCAGGCGTGGTATATAGTTACAGTACGAAGCCGAGTAGAACTCCACCATGGGATTGTTGCCCAGGAAGTCATAAAGGTCCTGGTCACCAATAGTAAAGGCCATGACTATCTTGTTTCGATGCGTCTGCTTGAATCTGCAGGTTACCACTCCGTTCTCCACAAGCTCTCGCGTTCCCATTGGCGCCATTTCAGTATGCAGGCCCAGGTCCTTAAGGCCGCTCTCTGCCAGAAGCTTGGATATCTCTCCGGGAACGGCACCTATGCCTACCTGCAGGCAATCCCGGTTCTTGAGCAGGCTCACCACGTTCTCGGCAATCTTTTTATGAACATCTGTTGGCCCCATAAGCGGTAGGGCCAGCAGCGGTTCATTGGTTTCAACGAATTTATCGAACCGGCTGATATGGTACGCCGTATCTCCGAATGTCCACGGCATATTTGGATTTACCTCGCCGATAATATAGTCGGCCTGATGGATAATGTCCGGCGTATAAAACAGGTCGAGGCCCAGAGATACAAAGCCGTGTTCGTCCGGTGGCGTTACCTGGGTTATTATCCCCTGCCGCCGTGGGAACCGCTTTTGCCGATCTTCTGCTACCACACCCACGTTCGAGCTCTGTACAGGCACGAATACCGAACTGCCCTCGGCATTGGTATTCATGGTTAGGATGCTGTAGAAGCCGGTAATTAAACGGAATGTTTTTCGATACTCGGGATTGAATATCTTGTAAGGATGGAATACCAGTGAAGATATGTAGTCAATATCCTCGAGCTCATCTTTTCTATCGGCAATGGCATCCATCATAGGTGTCGACGGCTGGCCGAGGCCCAACGGCGTGAACAGCCGGTCGCCGGATTTCACCAGCTTCGCCGCCTCTTCATGACTGCATAGCTTGGATTTGTAGTTATCCTGCCAAGACATTTTTGAACTCCTTACTGCAACATTCGACGTCAGGACATTAACAGCACCGTTTTTTTGAGAAGATGAGTTAGCCATCTGGTTATCTCCTTCATATGGAATTCTATAAAAAATTTCATTAAAAAGTTATAAAATTCAATACGAAAAACATGAAAAAGTGTGACATTTTGAAGAACGACACTAATTAATTATTCATTCCCGTTATGGTTCGACAAGCTCACCATGAACGGGGGTATTTATGCTAACCATTAACGACGGTTTTATAGACTTGCCGTGAGAAGAAATCTTTGTCCATCATGAAGAGATTCTAGTTTCCGTTCGCCCTGAGCTTGTCGAAGGGGAACGGACCACTTTACACTAGTCAATTCATTGCTAGCCTGTTGAAGTATTAAAAGTTTTCCTCTTAGAATGTTTAATCAGTTCTATCCAGTCTTGCTCAATTAAGGCTTTCTTTTTACGCCGCGACCATTTTTTAATTTGCTGTTCTCTAGCTAATGTATCTTCCCGACTCAAAAATTCATTGCAAAATACCAACTTAACGGGAAGCCGGCTGGATGTATAGCATTTGAAGGTCTTTTGCTCATGCTCGGCTATACGTTTTGTCAAGTTGTCAGTATGTCCGACATAGTATCTTCCGTCAGCACATTCTAGTATATAAACCCAAAAACTCATTATATATTTCTTCCGCTCTGGTCCGACAAGCTCAACATGAGCGGAATCCTCAACAAATGAATAGAGAGATTCTAATTTCCGTTCGCCATGAGCTTGTCGAAGGGGAACGGGCCACCTGCCTCTTATTAGGCTAGACCCAGTCCCTCTAATTCACCTTTGCGGAAAGAGGGTGCGCCAACCATCTGGCCTCCATCCACCACCACCGTCTCGCCGGTGACATATTTAGCCAGGTCGGAAGCCAAAAAGAGAACCACGCCGGCCACGTCTTCAGGTTCACCCAGCCGGAGCATGGCAATTCTTTCCACGGCCGCTTTGCCTGTGGCCGGATCCTTCCACAGCGCCTCGCTGAGCCTTGTCTTTATCAGCCCCGGTGCAATCGCGTTCACCCTTATGCCCCACTGCCCCCATTCCTTGGCCATAACCTGGGTCAGCATGACATAGGCGGCCTTGGTCACGCTGTAAATATTGAGGTCGCTGGCCCTTAAGGCACCTACCGAGGCGGTGTTTATCATGGAGCCACCACCCTGCTCCTTCATTACCTTAGCCACCTGCTGCGCCAGGAAAAAAGGGCCCCTCAGGTTAACATTGAATGTCGTGTCCCAGGCCCACTCCTCCGCGTCCAGCAACGGCCCGGCGTAAGGATTGGTCCCAGCATTATTGAATAGAATATCTATCCGGCCGAACTCCTTCATCGTTTTATCCACCAGCATTTTGGACTCTTCGATTTTAGCGATGTGAGAAGCTATGGCCAGACTTTTTACGCCTTTAGCCTTTATCTGCTCCGCCACTGCCTGCAGGTTTTCCAGTTTCCTGCTGGAAACAACCACATCGGCGCCGGCGCCGGCAAATGCCAGAGCACTGGCTTCACCGATACCTCGACTGGCACCGCTGACGAGCGCCACCTTCCCTTTCAGTGATATCTTGGAATAGTCCATCGAGTTCCTCCTTATTTTGAATGCCTACAAAAGTTAGCACGCAGTAGCTTTTCAGTCAAGATCTCTGCATACCTTCAGGGAATCAGCTCTCTTTAAATTTTACAGATGGGAAAAGCAGGTTGTGGTCTATATGCGGCAGATAGAGCGCCGCCATATACTCATCGGCAAAAGGCGCATAATGGGACAGCTCTATATTCGTGATACCGCGCGATATTCGAACTGCCTTATCATACGCATGGTATGAGATAAGGGCCATCCGGGCGCCCATAAGCGAGCTATTACCCAAAAATTCTATCTTCTCCTTCGTTATGTCCGGTATCAAGCCGATGCCGATTGACTTTTCAATATCCAGATAACTGCCGAAGCCGCCGGCAACGTAAACCTTGTTCAGCTGGTCGAAGGAAAGTCCGGCATAGTTAACCAGCGACTTAATTGCGGCAAATATCGCCGCCTTCGACCTCATTATATTATCGATGTCCGTCTGGGTAATGACCAGTTCCCGTCCCGTGGCCGTTTCATCGGGAAAAGCGACGATATACTGCGTTTGACCGTCGCTACTGACAAGGCGCTTATCGGCCATACCGGACCTGAATTTACCGTCAATATCAACTATCCTGTTTCTGGCCAGCTCATAAAGCAGTTCCACCAGCCCCGAGCCGGAGATACCTCTGGGCTTGGCCTTACCGATGGTATCATAAGCAACCCGTCCATCGCTGATGTTCAACCTCTGTATGGCGCCTCTGGTCGCCCGCATACCGCACTTCGTGTCTCCGCCCTCAAAGGCCGGCCCCGCCGAAGCCGAACATGACAGCATCCACTGATTATTGCCGATGACGATCTCACCGTTAGTGCCCACGTCTATGAGACAGGATGTTTCCGCAGAGTCAGCCAGTCCGCAGGCCAGGACTCCGGCCACCGTGTCGCCGCCGACATAGCTGGCCACCGACGGCATCACCTGCAATATTCCGTTTCTGGCTATCTCAATACCCACTTCCCTGGCCGAAAACGGAGGATACAGGTCTACCGTCGGCACATAGGGATCGTCCCTGATGGAGCAGGGCATTAGCCCTAATAGAAGATGACTCATAGTCGTATTTCCGGCAGCCACCACACAGGTGATATCGGCAGCGTCGATTCCTTTCTCCGCGGTCAAGGCCTTGATTAACGTATTTATATTTTTAACCACCGCTTCTTGAAGTATTCGTAAGGAGCCTTTACCGCAGGCGAATGTAATTCTCGATAGTACATCCTCACCGTAGTGGGCCTGCAAATTGTGGTTGCCCTCCACCCCCATCACCTGTCCCGTCCCGAGGTGGACCAGCTGAGCCACTACCGTTGTCGTGCCGACATCGACGGCCACGCCGTAGTTCCTGTCCGTGGTATCCCCGCCCTGTATCTGAATTATCTTACCCATGTCGTCATGCCTGGCCACAACCACGGTTACTTTCCAGTCATGGCTGCGGAGCTGCTCGCACATATCTTTGAGGCAGTGCAGCGTTATTTCATATTCGGGATAGTTCAGCTTCTTCTTGAGCTCCCTGACAATGCGTCCGGTATCGGGGATATTATCCTCTCGCGTTGGCGGGCTGAGTTCCAGGTAAACCTTGGTTACCAGCGGCTCGAACAGGCTGGCCGGGTCGTGAGGCACCTTGTGCAGCGAAACCCAACCCGGTTCACCGTAGGTAATCGCCGGTGCTCTTCTCCAGGCTTCCAGGTCCTGCTGGCGCGACGCGGTCAGTATTTGTTCCTCTTCCAGGCGTGCTTCCGGCGGCACGACTACCTCCAGGTTATCTTTTACCGCGGTCTGGCAGGCCAGTACATAACCGCTTTGAATCTCCTCTTTAGATAGAATAAGTATAGAGCCCTTGTCCGGTTTGGCCTGCCCGCCGGTCACCTGTACCCGGCAGTTGCCGCAGACGCCCTCTCCGCCGCAGAGACTGTTAAGATAAACACCGGCCTTCTCCGCCGCCTGGAAAAGCGTCGTGCCCTCGTCAACTTCAACCGTTTTGCCTTCCGGCAGGAAGGTTACTTTGTACTTAGCCATGCTTTATCACCACAACTTGATGAATCTCTAACACCATTATACTAATAAACCTGCAATTAGGTTCAAACCGCAGGTCACAATTCTGCTTACCGAAACCGATTACTCTTATAGTAATTCCGCATTAATCAGCACCTGACGTATTATGTTGACAGATGGAACAAAGCGTGTTACCATAAAAACGTAATTATACTACATGTAGGTCTTGTAGTGGCATACAACACTACTAAGGGGATATTGATTAGGTTAGCGCCGCCCAGTAGTGGAATGTCCGTATTACAAGCCGCAACTGGCAGCCCGGTTGCGGTTTTTTGTGGCCAACACCGGAGGTGATAGATGACTAAACCGGTGGCTATGAAATTATTCTCAGCCATAATGGTGCTGGTGCTGGTAACCTCCTTCTCGACCGCCCTTTCTCCGGCCGGTCCAGTGCTGGCCGTACCAGCCGCTGCCGCACTGGCCGGCAATTCTGATCCGGATGGTACCAGCGAAAACCTCCTGCAGTTCACCTCGGGCGGCCATGTGCTGGGCTTCGACAGCGATGGCGCCATCATCGCTTCCGCCGACCATATGCTCAAGATTCAGTTCATTGGTTCCAGCGGAGCGGCTCCGAAAGCAGATACCGTAGCGACGGCAGGAACCAACAATAGCACTGCTTCTCCGCTCAGCCGGGTAACGTATCAGGATGTCTGGGACGGCGTGACGGTGATATACCAGGCTGCACCCGGAGCTATCGCCGAGAGCAGCTACTACATAGAGGCCACCGAAGACGGTATACCCTATGATGCCATCAAGCTGGGTTACAACCGGCCGGTGGCTCTTGACGAACAGGGCAACCTGGTTATCGCCTATGACAACGGAGAAATTGTGGAGAGCGCTCCGGTGGCCTGGCAGGAGATAGACGGGCTGAGAAAGCCGGTTACGGCCTCCTTCGACATTAATGGGGAACGTGAGGTTGGGTTCTGTCTCAGCGGCTATACGCCCGGCGTCCCCGTGGTTATCGACCCCGAAATCAGGTGGAACACCTTTCTGGGAGGCACCGGAATCGACCGCGGCTATGCCATCGCCATAGACGGCAGCAACAACGTGTATGTCACCGGCTACAGCACCGCTACCTGGGGCTCGCCGGTTCGAAACTATCAGGGAAGCGAAGATGCCTTCGCCGCCGAGCTGGACGGCGACGGCAACCTCATCTGGAATACCTTCCTTGGTAGCGGTGGTGTTGACGAGGGTAATGGCATCGCTGTTGATGGCAGCGGCAATGTTTACGTCACCGGATACAGCTCCTCGAGCTGGGGCACTCCTGTCCGGAACTATACATCTGATTTGGATGCCTTTGTCGCCGAGCTGGATGGCTCCGGCAACCTTACCTGGAACACCTTCCTCGGCGGCAGCGGAGTCGACTATGGCCGTGCCATCACGCTGGATGGCAGCGGCAATATCTGCGTAGCCGGGGAGAGCAGCGCCACCTGGCAGGGTGACGACCCACCGGTGCGGGCATATACAGCAAACAAGGATGCCTTCGTCGCCGGGCTCGATGGCTCGGGCAACCTCACCTGGAACACCTTCCTCGGAGGCGATGGAGATGACTCCGGATATGGCATCGCCGTGGACAGCAGCGGCAACATCTATATCGCCGGTTATAGCAACGCCACCTGGGGCTCACCCGTGCGGGGCTATACAGCCGACTATGATGCCTTCGCCGCCGAGCTCGATTCCTCGGACAACCTCACCTGGAACATCTTCCTCGGGGGCATTGAAGCTGACGTGGGTTATGGTATCACACTGGACGGCAGCAATAATATTTATGTCACCGGCGACAGCAGCGACACCTGGGGCTCACCGGTGCGGAACTACGAAGGGAGCAATGATGCCTTCGTCGCCTGCGTCATCAACTCCGACAACCTCAGCTGGAACACCTTCCTGGGAAGCACGGCAACGGATGGCGGCCGTGGCATAGCGGTGGACGGAGCAGGTAATATTTACGTTGCCGGTTTCAGCTACGACACGTGGGGTTCACCGGTCATAGACTATACCGCATTAAGCGACGGCTTCGCCGCCAAGCTGGACAGCTCGGGCGGCATCACCTGGAACGGCTTCCTGGGAGGAGACGGCGACGACTTTGGTTACGGCGTCGCCGTGGA
>CAYPRI010000029.1:6989-8343 GCA_964413085.1 uncultured Dehalococcoidales bacterium | reverse complement strand
CCCTCCAGTTCACCACGTTGAAAATACTGCCAACGGTCACCACCAGCGCCGCCACCGGCGTAGCCACCTATTGGGCCACACTCAATTTGAGCTATACGCCGGGCGACTACAGTCCAATAAACGTCCGATTCGCCTATAAGAGGGCAGTTGATACGACCTGGACCTATACTACTTTTGCCTACAAGCCGGGTTCACCTTATGCCACGACAATCTACAATCTCGCCTCAGACACCACGTATGACTTCATGGCCCAGCTCAGGTATGACTCCAACATCATGGACGGGACCACCCTCCAGTTCACCACTGAGAGAGCCCTGCCCACAGTTAACACCAATGCTGCCACCGGCGTAAACATTGACTCGGCCACACTTAATTTGACCTACACGCCGGGCGATTACAGCCCGGTTGATGTCCGCTTCGCCTACAAGAGGGCGGCTGACCCCGGCTGGACTTATACCGCCTTCGTCACCGATCCGGGCTCGCCTTACTCGGTGTTGCTGTCAGGGCTGGACCTGGATACCACATACGATTTCAGGGCCGAGCTTCAGTACGACTCCACCGTCATCGAAGGTACCGTCCGGCAGTTCACCACAGCTAAAGTCCTGCCCACCGTCACCACCAACAACGCCACCGGCATAACCACCGACTCGGCCACGCTGAATATGAGCTATGCGCTGGGCGACTACACCACCGTCGATGTCCGCTTTGCCTACAGGAGGGCTGGCGACTCCACCTGGACCTACACGCCCTGGCAGACCGACCCGGGCTCACCGTACTCTATATTAATCTCAGCTCTTACCGCCGCTACCGAATATGACTTCAAAGCCCAGCTGCGGTATGACTCGACAATTCTGCAGGGCGCCACCAACCAGTTCACCACCGAAGGAACTGCCACCACCACACAGCCCTCACCACCGGCAAAGCCAAAGGCTTCACCGTCTACACAGCCTCCGGCATATCTGCGACAGGCGAATGTTCACCTGCAAAGCGTCAGTGTCAATCCCGCCCAGGCCCAGTCCGGGCAGCCGGTTACCGTCCGGGCTAACGTGGTCAACGATGGCGTCTCCTCCGGCAGCTACAACGTCGCCCTGTGGATAAACGGTCAGATGGAGCGGCAGAGAACGGTAGAGGTTTCTCCGGGCGCTGCCTATCCGGTCGAGTTCACCGTAACCAGGACGGAGCCGGGCAATTATGATGTTGATATCGAAGGGCAGAAGGCAAGCTTTACCATACTTCATGCCGGTGCCAGCAAACCGGGCAATATCAGCCTGCTGGCTTCGATATCAACAACAATTGTGATTGTGCTGGCTGCGTTAGTGCTCATGATAAGGTTACGCCGGCCGGCCAGGCTGGC
>CAYPRI010000029.1:0-6889 GCA_964413085.1 uncultured Dehalococcoidales bacterium | reverse complement strand
GAATTAAGGCCGCTTTTGATAAAGCAGTCAAGAAAGAGGGACGCTCGTCTTCGGAAGTCTTGCGTTTACTAATCACTGATTGGCTGGACAGAATGCACCCCGATCTGCTGAAAGCAGAGACAAGTAGCCGTGTGAAAGCGCCGACGGCAATATCCAAACAGAAAACTGAGCCCTCCAGGGTTGTTCATCAGGTTGTGTGTTGGCGATGTCAAAGTCGAATCGATTGGTGCATTGAAGAGGGCCCGCAATGCCGGTGCTCTAACTGTGGCGCTCTATGGACCCCGGTAAGGTCCTGCTGAAGTAACGTCCTCAAGTTTTCCTCAGTCGATTTGATCGCTTTGTTTTAATAAAGCCTGAACTTTTTGAGTAAATGTGACATTATAGCTATTTGCCGGCATCTAGAACATCCCCTCGGCATACATTTTTTCATTGCCCCTGATAAAGGACAATGAAAAGTGACTACCACTATCCAGGCCGGATAGAGCACGCTCCAGATCATTTGCACTGGCTATACTCTTCATACTTAGTTCGGTAATAATATCCCCTGGAACCAGCCCTATTCTATCGGCAACCGAGCCGGGTCTGACTCTCCCAACATAAGCGCCAAGTGTTGTTCCCGTGCCCTGCTTCGCCGTTATCTTGCTCGCATCCGCAATCGAAGCTCCAAATGAAGGCCGCTGTCTTGTCTGTGGTTGAGTAATCAACTCCTCCAGCCGACCACGATCGAATCCAACTACTATCTGTCCATTGATTATAGTCACCGGGACCCCCATCTGCCCGGTATTAGCCACAAGCTCCTGAGCATAAGATTGGTTTCGAGAAACATCCCGCTCCTCAAAATTAACGCCTCTCTGTGATAGGAACTCCTTCACCATATGGCAGTATGGTCAAGTAGGGCTTGTATATACTGTTACGTCCATTTACTGACATTCTCCGAATATCTATTGATTTTTATCAAGAGGTGACATACTTCATTCTACCCGAATTCAGATAAGTATGTCGCCTATATATTTTTTTAATCGGCTATAGCAAAGATTGCACAGATGTCAGTAATGTTGAGAATAATCAGGTCAAATTTGAGCCAGAAATAGCGAGGATTTGTAACCTTCGCAGGCCATGATGAAGCCCAATCTAAATCACGTTTTCCCCAATGTTTGTATCAGCAGAAACATACCGGCACAAAACAGTAGGCTATGTGCCAACACTTTAAACGAAAATTCTTTTACCCGTATTAGACTGCCCAAAATGATCCCTAATATGAAACCCGGTAGTACCCACGCTGTCATTTCTAGAATCTGTATATTAATTTGCCTTCCCAGAAGGAAGCCGATAAGCAGGCCGATATTGAGTATAAGCCAGAGCATAGATAATGTAGCACGAAGATACATTTGATCTCTAAACTCTCTGTTGGCATAGTACACAATCGGTGGGCCGCCGGTAGCAAATAGACCATGGAAAAATCCACCGCCAATAAGAAGGGAAACCCTGTAGTACCAATGTAGTCGTCCTCCAGGCGTTTTCCGGATATAGAGGAGAGCTAATTCAGCCGATGATACAACTATAATGAATACGCCCAGCACTATCTTCAGTACATCTTTGTTGGCTATTCCCCGGCTTATTATGCCGATGAGCAAACCAACCGCGGCCAGGGGTAGAATGAAAAAAAATAGCTTTCTCCAGTCTACGTAACGAAACCATCTGCTAACCAGCCAGATGCTCTGGAGCAGCCCCAAAATGACTAACATCGGCAACAGAATATTCAGGGGCAGCAAATAAACTCCAAAAGCTAAAGCTATAAGTGTGGAGCCAAAACCCAGAAACGTCTCTGCTGTATGCGCTACGACAAGAATGCAACCGAGGAGGAACAGCGTCAAGGCCATTGGCATTATTCAATGAACACGATACAGGTCATTCATGAATTGCACAGCGAAGTCCTTGGCCATGCCGCGGTCAGGCATAGAGCCAATCATGCCGTACAATGCAGCTTCTCCAGTTATATCTTCGGGCCGCAGCTTAGCCACGTCCTTCACTGCCGACCGCAAGTCTGTAATAAACTGCTCTGTAATACCGGCATGAACAGGTGAAATAGTCATATGCAGGCAGGGTGGTAGATGCTGACTATCAATGTACCAGTGATACTCCTTCATTTTCTCGCCCAGAGCAAAGATATTTAATACATCGCTACCGATTGCAAATACGGTGCTAAGTGGCTCACTAAGGACATACAATTCAGGTATAGTTCTTATCTCCTCGATAATCCTCCTGGTTGCCTCTATGCTCATTTTAACTAGTTTCATATAGCCCTCGGTTCCCAGGTATTTAATGGTTGCCCAGGCTGAAGCAATAGGTCCTCCGGGCCGCGATCCAGATACGTTTGGCGTCGCATAGACACCACCGGGCCAATCCGTGTAAGCGAAGATCTGAAACTGACGCAGCTCAGAACTGCGATAGAGTACAACTGAGGCTCCCTTTGGAGTGAACCCGTACTTGTGTATATCTGCTGTCATGGAACAAACACCGGGAATACGGAAGTCAAAATTTGGTATTGGGTAGCCGAGTTTCTCTATGAACGGAAGGTCCAATCCGCCCACACAGGCATCGACGTGCATCCATATTTCTTTTTCCCGTGCTATCTCAGCCAGATCAGCTATAGGGTCAATAATTCCATGAGGGTAAGAAGGCGCCGAACCAACCATCATAATTGTGTTTTGTGTAATGGCATTTCGCATAGCCCCTACATTCGCCATGAGTGTCTTCTTGTCTGTGGGAACTATTACTGTCTTCAAACCTAAGTAGTGAGCTGCCTTGTTGAAGGCAGGATGAGCTGAGAGCGGCATAAGCAACTCTGGCTGGGTAATTTGTGGGGTTTTAGCTCGAGCGTAGTCTCTTGCTGCCTTGACGGCAACCATTATGCTCTCTGAACCCCCAGATGTCATATTACCGACGGTGTTCTCATCTCCACCCAGCAGGTCAGCCATCATTGAGGCGACCTCCGTCTCCATCTTTAACAGGCTGGGAAAGGCGAATGGGCTGAGACCGTTTTCCACCATAAAGGCGGCATAGGCTTCTTCAGCAACCCTGGCCACATCTTCTCCGGCATTGAAAATTAGACTGAACATGCGACCATGCTTCCAGTCACTGTCATCTTTCTTCATAGACTGCATGGTAGAAAGGATCTCTTTCCGTGGAATTCCTTTCTGAGGGAACTCAAGCTTGGCCACTACAAGCACCTCCTTCCAGTGTTGTGATTGCTGCAGCGAGTGATTAACTCCTGGCTAGATTTCTTCAACCCTGCTGAGGCGGTCTTCCAGTCGAATACCCCGCCTCCTCAACTGCCACCTTCGCAGGTAGTAATAAATAAGGCCGGTGACAACCAGTAAAACGATTGTTGCTCCGGCAATCGGGGAATTTATAAAGCCTACTATCATTAAACCTACAAAAATTACTGCACCACCGATAGTGAAGAATGGCAGCCAGAACCCTTTCAGTTTAAACGTAGCGGCCTGGTAGCGCTCGGGCATTTTTCGGCGTATCAATAGCACTGAAATACAGCCCAGAACTGACATAAACATGAAAGCCAAAGAGCCTGAAGTAGCTAGCTCTACTATGAGACTGTCACTGTTGGTGATCAATAAGTACCCCAGTGCCAAAAAAAGTCCAAATACTGATATGGCTCCCAATAAGATAATGGAATTGGCAGGTGTGCCATAACGCTTGTTAACTTTACCGAAAATCTGTGGAAATACCATGTCCCTGCCCAATGCCATGACATCTCGTGATAAAAAGGCGAATCCTCCAATCAAGGTGGTTATGGCTGCCAGAACAGCACCGATGCTGGCAAAGTAGAGAGCAAATGTCACCGGCAGGAATTTACCCATGGCTGGCGCCACGGAATCAGGTTTTAACTCTTGCCACGGCAACAATCCGGTCAACGCATAAGTGATAGACACATAGACAATCAAAAGCAAAATCATAGATATCATTAAGATTAGTGGTATGCTTCTTCTGGGGTTTTTGGTTTCTCCTCCAAGCTCAGTCATAGCGTTGACACCCGTGTACATTATATATGCCGGGACGATAGCAGCAGCCAGGGCACCTAAACCGAGGGGAAACATCGGCGTCTGGTAGGAATGGTTTGCGAAGAATGATCCGCCCAGGCCAAAGATAAGCAGCACGATAACAGCTATCCCTGTAGCTATGCTTTGAAACCACATCATCCACTTGATACCCACTATATTAAGCCATGTACAGAATATCAGGCTAATCAATGCTACCAGCGGTATGAATAGCTGTGAAAGAGTACCACTGCCCATCGCTGGCAACATGGCCTTCAAATAGATCCCAACTCCTAGCCCCATCAGCGGTAAAACAAAGAGCGATATGCCAAGTATAACACTCCATGCCATAACTAGACTGACTACCGGTGATAGAAGGCGGCTAACACTTATATAGGTAGCGCCTGTCATTGGAAAGGAGGTCCCCAGTTGTGCAAAGACTACGGCAATAAATATAGCCGGTATCGCAGCCAGGACGTAAGCCAGCCATAATGTTGGACCAGTCTTGGCTGCTAGTGGCCCGATTAGTATGAAGGCGGAAGCTCCTATAACTGTTCCCACCAGCAATAGCACACCATGAAACACGGTAATTTCTTGTTTCAGTTTTCCTTCTGCCAACTCTATTTACTTCCTTTCCTAATTTTCCAAAACATTGTACGTTACCATAAAACCATAAAATGAGCTGATTTCACTTTAGTGATTAATGCGTCGGTCATCGATATATTATGGGCAGAATACATTTTTGTCAATAATTTTACTTGTCTTCATATTCGACTTGTTCGCACCAATTTCAGAAATCAATGTAGCGCAATGTCACATTTGGCTATACCTTTTTAAAACAGTACCGGTATCAATAATGCGAAATAGATAAACATCATCGCGAGTCCAATAGGTACTCCGACTACTGCCCATTCTTTCATATTTATTTTAAGTCTCCCGGCTACCACTATATTTGGAATATTGCCGGGTATTAACATTCCACCCGCAATGAGCAGCGCCATGACTCCGCTGACGATTTGTGGCATGGCCATTGTGGGTCCTATCTCTATTGCCGCTAAAGTAGCATTATCCAAAATTGCCGACGATGAATTAATCCAGAATAATGCCCAGGCCGGAATCCTAGTAAAATACCAGACAATTAAGGGCTTTAAACCCTCACCCAGAAATACGAGAGCAACAACGAAAATATAAACCTTAATTGCTCTGATGATCACCGCATTAAGGGTCTCATTGTATACTGGCTGAACCTCCTCTGCTTTTAAAGCTACTCTTCGGTTTATTCGTAGGGCGCCGAAGATGGATAGTGCTGCAACACCTGGAATTATGTATATGCCGAAAGTTTTAAGAGGAAACAAAAAATTAGCATTGTATGGTGGTCCGGCCAATTTTTGAACTAGTATCGTGGACAGCGGTTCGCCCAACGGAGTCAAGCATGCGCCCAGGCCCACCGCGAAACAGGTGATCACCACTATCCTTTTCTTATTGGTCCGGCTGAACGGAAGAGCAGCCATAACCTCAGCCAGAATACATGCTGTGACAATGACCGAGACTATACTTGAGACAAGCCCCAAAACTAGTATTAGAAGTGCGACAAACATAGTTGGTCCCAGTTTGTTGGCTAGCAATACAATCCCACGGTAGAAGGGCTTATTTAAGTAATGAACTATAAGGCCGAATATCAATACAACCTGGAAGATGCCCACGGGGAGGGAGCCGATTATTACCGGGGCCTTAAGTGCTTCCTTGGCTAGTTCCCAATTCCATAGCCCGGAAATGCTCACGGCTACTATTCCCATCACCAGAAAGAACGGCTCCAAGTTTTGTTCTATTTTTCTAAATATAAAAGGCAAAATAAATACGCATAGAACAACTGCAGCAAGACCTATAACCATGCAAAGTGCCGGTGTTGTAGACACAATCTCCATTCGCATGCTCTGGAACTACCAGTTATGATTCAGAATATAAGCCCTGTGGTTTAATAATCAAGAAAAGTATAGTAGTCACAAGAGAATAAGAAACAAATTATAGCATGGCACATAGAGTAGTGTTAGCTGCAGAGTGAACTAAACGCTAAAATTTTTTCTTCCCATAGTCACACAGCGTGGGTAAACCAAACAGATAGGTTGATTTCGGGACGATGGGAATGCAATAATATGAAAAGCTAACTGCTGTGTCCTCTGTACCTAAGATGGGCATTGACTGCAGCTACGGGAGGAAAAAAGTGGCAAAAGAGAGTGAGTTACAGCGAATAAAAGAGATGCTTCTCAGAGGCCAACTCAGCTTACCTGACCCAGTTACAGGCTTTCACCATTCACTATATGCACGTTGTCCTAAGTGCCGTCATAAAGCATCGGTTCACCGCACCGAAAAGTCAGGAACCGCAATAACTAGAGTGGTATTTCGCTGCCCCATTTGCAGCGAAGACTTTGATGCAGGCGTTAATAGCATGTTCCTCCGATAGACAATCATTCACAATTGCACACTCTGAGTAATCGTGCAACGACCTTATTTGGGTCGCAAGAGAAAAAGCAATCATTTTTTCCCAAGAAAGACGTAAGCTAAAGTGCCTGCGAGCCAACTAAGAGCCATACCGCCACTTATAGAGAGTACCTGAAATTTATTCCAATTTTCAGCAGTCATAACGCCAGAAAATCCAAGTTCGTTGTTAAATAGACTTATGAACCCTAGTAGAAATATCAATAATCCAATACAAGCAAGGATGCTAAAAAACTTAGCAGCAAGATTCATGGTAATTCGACACAAGAATGAAAATAGCCACTCGCAATTATACTATAAAGGTAAGTGGCAAATGGTGTTTTGCAAGCAGTTGGTGG
>CAYPRI010000028.1:0-19934 GCA_964413085.1 uncultured Dehalococcoidales bacterium | reverse complement strand
TCCCAACATGGCGACACTTCTGGCATTCCTGACTACGGATGCCGCTGTGGAGGCTCAATTCCTCCAATCGGCACTGCAAAAAGCCGTGGCCGATTCCTTTAATATGGTGACAATTGATGGGGATACCAGCCCCAGCGATACAGTGGTGATTTTGGCTAACGGTTCGGCTGGTGTAGCGAATATAAATAGGAGCAACGGGCAGCTCTTCCAAAAAGGGCTGGACGAGGTCTGCCTCCATCTGGCCAAATTAATAGCTAAAGACGGCGAAGGTGCTACCAAGTCCATTGAGGTTACCGTGGAAGGGGCGTCGAGCCAGGCGCAAGCCAGACTTGCAGCCCGAACCGTTGTCGGCTCGTCGTTGTTTAAGGCAGCTATGTATGGCAACGACCCCAACTGGGGACGCATCGTGGCGGCGCTGGGCAGGAGCGGAGCCAGAGTTAACGAGAAGAAGCTGGAAGTATATTTGAATGGCGTCTGTGTCATGAAGCACGGTGCGCCAATACACTTCGATGAGATTAAGATGCGCCAGAGCCTGGCTTGTAGGGAAATAATGGTCAGGTTGTGTCTTAATCTGGGGCCGGGCAGGGCTGTGTCCTGGGGGTGCGACCTGTCTCAGGAATATGTTACCATAAATAGCGCTTACACGAGCTGAGCGAGGCTGTTGGACAATCATAATGAAGCCCATAGTAATAAAGATTGGCGGTAGTACATTAGGCAATGCCGACACAACCATGGAGGATTTGGTTACGCTTCAAAAAAGAGGTGTGCCTCTGGTGGTTGTTCACGGTGGTGCCAACCTAGTTTCAACATGGTTGGAACGGCTGGGTATAGAGACCAGCTTTATCCACGGTCTTAGGGTTACCGATTTGGAGTCGTTGAAGGTAGTTACCGCTGTTCTAGCTGGGCTGGTCAACAAGGAGCTGGTATCGGCCATATGGCGTGCCGGCGGCAGAGCGGTGGGACTCAGCGGGGTCGATGGCTGTCTTATTCTAGCGAAGAACAAAAGGCGGGAGCTTGGATATACGGGAGAGGAATTGAAAGTCAACGTGGCTGTAATAGAGATTTTGATAAAGGCGGGATATTTGCCGGTTATTGCGCCAGTAAGCCTTGGCTTACTGGAAGGCTCGGATACGGATACGAATTTGCTGAATGTGAACGGCGATACTGCTGCCGGTGAGATAGCTGCCGCTCTCAAAGCGGAAAAGCTGATTTTTCTCACAGATGTCCCCGGCCTTTACGATAATTCTAAAAAACTCATCCGGACACTGAACCCGCAGGATGCCAGAGAATTGATCGATTATGGCGTGGCTTCGGGAGGCATGGTAGCCAAGCTCGAGGCCTGCCTACTGGCCATGACCAAGGTGCCGGTGACGCGGATAATTGATGGAAGAGTGCCTCACGCATTGCTCGATGAATTAGAAGGCAAGGGCGAGGGTACTACCATAGGTTGGTAAAATGGACAAGTGGCAACAACTGGAACAGAAATTTTTTATGCGGACGATCAATAGATTGCCCGTCACACTGGTGCGCGGTAAGGGAGCCCGCGTCTGGGACAGTGAAGGCAAAGAATATCTTGATTTCGTGGCTGGTTGGGCGGTAAATAGCTTGGGGCACTGCCATCCGGCAGTGGTTAAAGCCTTGACTGAGCAATCCAGTACTCTGATTCAGGTGTCGAACCAGTTCTATACCATCCCTCAGGTGCAGCTGGCAAAACTGCTGATTGAAAATAGCTGTCTGGACCGCGTTTTCTTCTGTAACAGCGGCGCTGAAGCCGTTGAGGGAGCCATGAAGCTGGCGCGACGTTATGGCAAGCTGCGTCTGAACGGGGCTTATGAAATTATTACCGCCTACGGGTCTTTTCATGGTCGGACGCTGGCTACCGTGGCCGCTACAGGGCAGAATAAGTTTCAGGAGCCGTACATACCTTTACCTGACGGCTTCGTTAATGTACAGTACGATAGCATTGCCGCTGTAAAATCGGCTACAACCGGTCTGACGTGCGCGGTCATGGTCGAGCCCATTCAAGGCGAAGGCGGCGTGAACGTACCCCACGATGGCTATCTCAGGGAGGTACGCGCCTGGTGCGATGAGAAAGGTATCCTGCTTATCCTGGACGAGATACAGACGGGCATCGGTCGCATAGGCAGCCTTTTTGGTTACCAGCAGTACGACGTTGAGCCGGATATAATGACATTAGCCAAGGGGTTGGGGGGCGGCGTGCCCATCGGAGCCTTTTTAGCTAAAGAGCGCGCCTCCGTTTTTGAGCCCGGTGAACACGGGTCTACCTTCGGCGGCAATCCGCTGGTCTGCGCCGCGGGTACGGCAACTTTGGAGTTCATTATTAAAAATAATATACCGGCCAAGGTAAAGAAACTGGGGCAGTATTTTATAACGAAGCTGGAAAAACTGAAATATAAATTCAATTTTATCACCGATATCAGGGGGCGGGGGCTATTGCTGGCTTTCAACTTCACGGAAAATATGGCACAGGATGTAACGAACGAGTGTCTGAAGGAAGGATTGCTGGTTAATGCAGTTAAACCGAACGCCTTGCGCTTCATCCCGCCGCTCATAATTACCGAGAAGGATATTGATGAAGCCTTGAGCATTCTGGATAAAGTTTTGGCCCGGAGGTTATGACATGACAGAAAAGGTAGTGCTGGCCTACAGCGGCGGCCTGGATACTTCAGCGGCCATAAAATGGCTGGCCGATAAATACAACATGCGCGTGATAGCGCTGACCGCGGATATAGGCGGTGTCGGAGAGCTGCCGGCAATTAAAAAGAAAGCGATGAAGATAGGGGCAATCAAGGCCATCACGGTTGACGCTAAAAGGCTCTTTGTCGATTCCTTTGTCTTTCCGGCTTTAAAAGCCAACGTTATCTACGAGAAACAATATCCGCTGGCCACAGCGCTGGGTCGGCCCTTGATAACAAAATTAATGGTAGATGTGGCGATTAAAGAAGGTGCTGTTGCCGTGGCTCACGGTTCCACAGGCAAAGGCAATGACCAGGTTCGATTCGACGTGAGCGTGGCGGCGCTGGCACCAAAACTTAAGATTATTGCGCCGGCACGGGAATGGGGCATGACCCGTGAGCAGACCATTGCTTACGCTGAAAAGCACGGTATTCCTGTGCCCGTCAAAGTGGCCAGCCCGTACTCTATCGATGAGAATCTCTGGGGACGTAGCATAGAGTGCGGTGTGTTGGAGGACCCATGGGTCGAGCCGCCCGAGGAAATTTACGCCTGGACAAAATCGCCCGCGGAAGCTCCGGATAAGCCGGAATATGTTGAGATCGGTTTCGAATCGGGTATTCCGGTCAGCCTTAACGGCAAGAAGCTGGATGGAGTGACACTGATCCAGCAGCTTAATAAATTAGCCGGGAAGCACGGCGTGGGCCGGGTCGACCATGTTGAAAGCAGACTGGTGGGAATAAAGTCGAGGGAAATCTACGAATCGCCAGCAGCCACGGTTCTACTGAAGGCTCATCAGGCGATGGAAGCCATGACACTGTCTCACCAGCAGATGCGTTTTAA
The DNA here is from genome assembly GCA_964413085.1 of uncultured Dehalococcoidales bacterium. Lineage (GTDB taxonomy): Bacteria > Chloroflexota > Dehalococcoidia > GIF9 > UBA5629 > 9FT-COMBO-48-23. The sequence continues at coordinate 16,397 of CAYPRI010000028.1, read as the reverse complement.
CGAGAAAGTTACCGCAGAATATGCCGATGTTATTTACAACGGGCTGTGGTTTACGCAGTTACGAGAGGATTTGTCTGCCTATGTTGACCAGGCTCAAAGAAATGTCATCGGCTCGGTAAGGGTCAAGCTGTTTAAGGGTAGCTGCATTGTGGTCGGCCGGAAATCGCCTGTCTCCCTCTACGACTTCGGTCTAGCCACCTATGACAAAGAGGATGTTTTCGACCAGAGTGCTTCGATAGGCTTCATCCACATCTTTGGCCTGCCGACAAAGGTGCAGTCGAGAGTTCAGGGCTTGGGTGGAAACAAGAAGAGCAAAAAGAAGGCTTAATATATTAGAATAAAAGAAAATGACTGAAAACAAAAAGTCTAAAAGCGACCTGCGCAATCGATTTAAGAAGGGCATTGATAAAAACGTGGAAAAATACGTCGCCTCGATTCCCTTTGACTGGCGCCTGTACAAACAGGACATCGCCGGCAGCAGGGCACATGCCCAGATGCTGGCCAGCCGCGGGATAATTACAAAGAAGGAAGTCGAGCTCATAGTTAAGGGGCTGGCTGCGATACAGGAAGAGATTGAGCAGGGTAAATTCCAGTTCAAGGTGGAGCTGGAAGATATTCACATGAATATCGAGGCCCGGCTGTTTGAAAAAATAGGCGATGTGGCCGGTAAGCTTCATACGGCGCGTTCCAGAAACGACCAGGTGGCTCTGGACCTGCGACTTTTCGTCAAAGAAGCTATCGCAGAGACTGTTGGCAAATTAAAGGCCTTCCAAATTGCATTGCTGGATATGGCCGAAGCTAATAAATCGGCGATTATGCCCGGATATACACATTTGCAGCAGGCGCAGCCCGTCCTTTTTGCCCACCACCTGCTGGCTTATTTCGAGATGTTCCAGCGGGACGTGATGCGATTACAGGATTGCTCGAAGCGGACGGATATCCTGCCCTTGGGCAGCGGTGCTCTGGCCGGGGTCGGTTACCCTATCGACCGCGACTTCGTAGCTAAAAAACTGGGATTCCGAGAGGTGAGCCGAAATAGCCTTGATGCTGTATCCGACCGTGATTTTGTTATTGAATACGAAGCAGTGGCTGCGATGGCTATGATGCATATATCGCGATTGGCCGAAGAGCTGGTGCTCTGGTCTTCAGCCGAGTTTGGATTCGTGGAGCTTGACGACGCGTATGCAACGAGCAGCAGCATTATGCCGCAGAAAAAGAATCCTGATGTGGCGGAGTTAGCCAGAGGCAAGACGGGAACGGTCTACGGGAATCTTGTGGGCATTTTGACTATGATGAAGGGCCTGCCTTTGTCTTATAACCGCGACATGCAGGAGGACAAAGAGGGACTTTTCGATACTGTCGATAAACTTATCACCACATTGGTGGTTTTGACCGGATTGGTGAAGGGGCTGAAGGTGAATGCCGACCGCATGCGGCAGCCGATGTCTGGCAGCTATTTGTTGGCCACGGATATAGCGGACTATCTGGTGGGCAAGGGATTGCCGTTCCGCGAAGCGCATAGAGTTGTGGGTGAACTAGTGCAATACGCTGTGGGTAAAAATAGAGGCTTCCAGGAACTGAGCCTTGACGAATATCGAAAATTCTCGCCGCTTTTTAGCAAAGACGTCTTCAATATTACCATTGAGACGTCTGTTGCGGCTCGAAATGTAGTCGGCGGCACAGCACCGAAACAGGTACTGGCAGCACTGGCTGAAGCCAGAAAGATTATCGGCAAGAATGAAAAATAGGCAGATTAAGCTGGCCCCTTCCATACTTTCCGCTGATTTCAGCCGTTTAGGGGACCAGGTTGCCGAAGTAGACAAAGCTGGTGCCGACTACATCCACGTCGATGTCATGGACGGGCATTTTGTGCCCAACATAACCATAGGTTCTCCGGTAGTCGCCTCGCTTCGCACCCGGACTGATTTGCCTCTGGACGTGCACCTGATGATTGAGCAGCCTGAAAATCACGTGCGGCAGTTCGCTGAAGCCGGAGCTAATATAATCACGGTTCATGTGGAAGCCGCCACGCACCTGCATCGCCTGGTCGAGTCAATAAAAGACCTGGGAGTAAGAGCTGGGGTGGCGCTTAATCCGGCTACACATCTAAATTCACTGGATGAGGTATTGCCTTTACTTGACCTGGTATTGGTCATGACCGTTAATCCTGGTTTTGGCGGTCAAACGTTTATTGATAGCATGATGGACAAGATAGTCCGGTTGCGACGAATTCTGGATGAAAGGCAGGCGCCGGCCGAACTGGAAGTAGATGGCGGAGTAACGATTGCTCTAGCTCCTGACATAGCTAAAGCTGGTGCTGATGTCCTGGTTGCCGGGGCTGCGATTTTTAACTCGAAGCAGGGAGCGGCTAAGGCGCTTCAAGAGATGAAAAGGGCGCTAGTGGGCTAACTTATGTTGGCTTCGCAGGCACTGGGTGCACAAATTAATCTGCGTTGGTTTTCCGTTACGAATAACAGTAGCGCGCTGGATGTTAGGCAGCCAGCGGCGTCTGGTATGCTGTTTCGAGTGGCTTACCCTATGGCCGAAGTGTACCGTTTTGCCACAGATATCGCATTTATTGGCCAAATTGTAAACTCCTTTTCCCTAAATCGGTCTTGACAACAGGAGTAAAATTATACCACAATTGCCAGATTGTAAAAAGGAGATGGATGAAGGAAGTTCTTTCCTGTGACGGTCCAGAGTTTAGAGACATGTTTGCTGCTGGCAGCGGCTGGTTGGAGAAAACCGTTCCTGATATCAATGCCATAAATGTTTTTCCCGTACCTGACGGTGATACAGGTACGAATATGTTTCTAACTATGCGGTCAGTCATGGAAGAAGCCGACCGGGTTTCATCAGACCATAGCGTAGCGGTGGTGGCCAAGGCTATGGCTCAGGGCGCATTGATGGGCGCTCGGGGTAATTCAGGCGTCATTCTGTCTCAGTTCTTTCGTGGACTGGCCAAGGGACTTGATGAAAAAGAGTTGGTAAACGGAAGTGATTTCGCAACAGCGCTGGGGGAAGCTTCGCGTGCCGCTTATAAAGGCCTATCACAGCCGGTAGAGGGAACAATGTTAACTGTCATCAAAGACGCCTCCAAAGCAGCTGAAGAAGCCGCCAAGAGCGCTCCAGATAACTTAACCAAGGTTGCCGAGGCGGCTGTTAACGAGGCAAGAGACTCAGTGGCCAGGACGCCACTTTTACTGGATGTATTGCGTGAAGCCGGCGTCGTGGATGCAGGGGGGCAGGGTATATACGTATTGTTAGAAGGTGCACTTCGTTACTTGCAGGGAAGCGCTGAGGAAATGAGATACAAGCGGCCGCAGATGGTTGCCTCAGAGGTGCCGGTTAGTGCGCAGGTTTCCCCACTATCAACAGAAAGAGAAGAGCCGTACGGTTATTGCACGAACTTTCTACTGCAGGGCCATAAACTCGACCCAGACAAAATAAGAAAGAGATTGGAAAACAGAGGTCAATCCGTGGTAGTGGTAGGTGACGAGGGTACCATTAGGGTGCACATACATACGTATGATCCTGGAGGCATAATCAGGTTTGCCACTTCCCTGGGCACGTTACATCAATTACAGGTTCAGAACATGGACGACCAGCATATCGGCTTCGTCGAGATGCAAAAAGATAGATTGCCGAGTTCGGAGATGAGCGTGGTGGCTGTAGCCATTGGCAACGGAATGAAAGAAGTTTTCCGAAGTTTAGGGGCTGCGACCATTGTTTCAGGCGGACAGACGATGAATCCGAGTGTTCAGGAGCTGCTACAAGCCGTGGAATCGATACCGTCACAGAAAGTGATTCTTCTACCCAACAATAAAAATATAGTGCTGGCTGCGTCACAGGTAAACTCGCTCACCAAAAAGGAAGTAGCCGTCATACCCAGCAAGACAATGCCTCAGGGGATAGCCGCCCTCATTGCTTTCAATTACGAGGGAGGACTGCAAGAGAACGTTCAATCGATGAATGAGGCTATTAAGGAAGTAAAAACCGTTGAGCTTACTCAGGCAGCCCGAAGCACGCAGTTGAAGGGACTGAAGATCAAGAAGGGGCAGTTTATAGCTATAGTAGATGATGATAATCTGGTAGCTGCCGGTAATGACCTGAATGAAGTTTTCTTTGAAGCTCTGGACGAAGTGGGTACCCGGTCCGCCGAAGTAGTTACCGTATACTACGGCGTGGATATAGACGTCCCTCAGGCGGAGAAGTTGGTAACGGAGATTCGCAATAAGTACCCGGACAAACAGGTAGAAATGGTATCCGGCGGGCAACCTAATTATCCATACATGGTTTCTCTGGAATGATATACCCGCAGTTTTGACTGCGGTGGATTTTTGGTCATCATTTATAAGTAATGAATTACTTGTCTTTGGATCCCGACAATTAGGGAAGGTTTGCTTCAGTGACAGTTCCCCTTATCAATATCGAGCCTCTTCGAACCATCCTCCAAATGGAACGTCAGAGAAATTATGCTAACACTACTGTATTAGGCGGCCTCGATAAATATCTTCATAGGTGGGCCAGCGACACCAGGACTAACCTTAATTCGCCGGAACTGTTATCCCGGTTTAACGACCTTCACCTGGCCGATTCCAACTATGCGGGTTGGGATATGGAGAAACGTAAAGCGTGGATAAATGATGTAATCGGCTGGCTGGCTCAGGCTGAAAAAATTGCCAGTACCATACCTGAGAAAAAGGGTCGAGGCGCCACCGCAAAAACAGGCCCTAAGAAAGGCCGTATTACATTAGATTCGTTGGCAAGAGCCGGTGGTTTGGAATCGCCGGTGACGAGAGTAAAGGGCATTGCGGCCGGTTCAGCTAGTAAATTGGCCAAGCTTGGAGTCAAGACTATACGGGACTTGCTTTACTTTTTCCCTAGGCGACATCTCGACTACAGCCAGAGAAAAACCATTGCCGAACTCGAAGTTGGTGAAGAACAGACAGTGCTAGCAACTGTGTGGGAAGCCAGAATAGCCAGGCTCGGGCCTCAGCAGGGAACGGAGGTCATTTTTGGTGACGAGACCGGAAACATGAGAGCAGTCTGGTTTAACCAGCCGTACCTGGCTAAAAATTTCCATACCAATGCTCAGGTTGTCCTTAGTGGCAAGATAACGGAGTTTAAGGGAAATAAAGTATTCGAATCACCGGAATGGGAGCTCGTCGAAGATAAAGAGCTTATACACACCGGTCGGCTCGTTCCAATTTATCCACTAACAAGCGGCCTGTATCCGAGGCAGGTGCGGAATGTAATTAAGAGGGCGCTCGATGGTTGGGTTCGACAACTGAATGATTTCTTACCAGAGGAAATGAAAAGTAAATTTAAGCTCATGGACTTATCCCAGGCGATTGTTCAAACTCATTATCCGGATGACTATACATTAAAAGCTGAAGCCAGAAGACGGCTGGCATTTGATGAACTTTTTCTACTTCAGTTGGGCGTGCTTAGCAGGAAACGTGACTGGCAGGAGAGCCAACCGGCATACGCTCTTAAGATATCACGTGAGAGTATGGACAAATTCATAAGTTCTCTACCTTTCTCCCTCACTGGAGCCCAGCAGCGTGTTCTGGAGCAAATTCTGGCAGATTTACAGCAAACGAAGCCTATGTCACGTCTTCTTCAGGGTGAGGTAGGCAGTGGCAAGACGGTAGTAGCAGTGACTGCCTTGCTTGCAGCCGCCGATAACGGTTACCAGGCGGCACTGATGGCGCCTACGGAGATACTGGCCGCCCAGCATTTTCACAACATTTGCCTGCTTCTCTCTAGGGTGAGTGAGCGGAATGAAGAACAGGGCAACTTATGTCGTTTCCATGGAATCTTCTCGCATCCCATCTCCTTTGCACTGCTAACCGGCAGTCTAAGCCAAAAGCAGAAATCGGCTCTGCACGAAGAAATTGAATCCGGTAGGGTAGACATAGTCATCGGCACACACGCGCTGATACAAAAAGCAGTTGAATTCCCTATGTTAGGATTGGTTGTAATCGATGAGCAGCATCGCTTTGGTGTTTTACAGCGCTTAGCCTTACGCCAAAAAGGATTTAATCCCCATATATTGGTGATGTCGGCCACGCCTATTCCACGGACGCTGGCATTAACATTATACGGTGACCTTGACCTGGGTGTCATAGATGAGCTGCCTCCCGGTCGGAAAGAGATAAAGACAAAGTGGCTCAGGCCGGAGCAAAGGGCAAAGGCCTATGATTTCCTCCGCCGGGAAATAAAGTCGGGAGCTCAGGCCTTTATTATCTGTCCTCTGATCGAAGAGTCCGAGAGCATTGAAGCTAAAGCTGCGGTAGCTGAGTATGAGCGTTTATCACAGGAAGTTTTTCCCGACCTTAAATTAGGTTTGCTCCATGGCCGGATGCCGGTTGCTGACAAGGACAAGGTAATGAAAAGCTTTGTAGATGGAAAGCTTGATATCTTGGTATCCACACCTGTAGTCGAGGTCGGCATCGATGTTCCCAATGCAAGCGTCATGTTGATAGAGGCTGCAGACCGCTTCGGTTTATCGCAATTGCATCAGTTCCGGGGGCGTGTTGGACGTGGCGACAGGCAAAGTTACTGCTTACTCCTGGCTGAGAAACCATCGCTTGTGGGCAGTGAGAGACTGCAAGCTATAGAAAAAATTCAGGATGGCTTTGTTTTGGCTGAGAAGGACTTGGAACTCAGGGGCCCCGGTGAATTCTTCGGTACGCGGCAGAGCGGATTACCCGACCTGCGTATGGCCAGACTTTCTGACAGAGCGTTACTGGAACTCGCTCGCAATGAGGCCATCGCCCTGTTCAAAAAGGATGCGGGACTGACATTACCCGAGCACAAGCTACTGGCACTGGAGATGTCCAGAGTCTGGCAGACAGGCGGTGAATTGAGCTGATTTGAAAGTAAATGATGGTAGTTCTATTATATATAGGTATTCGCCAATCCAGTTCTATTATTCGGAGCCCGGCGAGTAATCTCAGTAGTTATCATTCGTCGTATTAATGTTTATAAAGCACAGGCTGGTTAAGGCATTAGAAGACGCTGCCAAAGCCGCCCAACAAGACGACTTACTGGCAGCGACGGCTTTACCTGAAATTGTCATTGAACGTCCGCAGAATCCGGAGCATGGCGATTATGCGTCCAGTTTGCCGCTTAAGCTGGCAAGGACGACCAAGAAGGCGCCCGCTGATATAGCAGAGAAAATCATTGAATTTTTACCCCCATTGCCTGAGGTCGCCAAAATGATGGTCGCTGCACCGGGCTTCATCAATTTTTACCTCAGCACCAGCTGGCTTACCGAGCAAGTTGCCGCTATTCTTGATGCCGGCGAGTCCTACGGCAATATCTATCTGGGTGAGGGCAAATCTGTCCAGATTGAGTTTGTAAGTGTCAATCCAACCGGGCCCTTGCATGTCGGACATGGGCGGGGGGCAGTTCTGGGAAGCACTTTGGCTAACGTACTTGACGCCACAGGCCACGCAGTTCAGAAGGAATATTACGTCAATGATGCCGGCAGCCAGTTAGACGCATTTGGCCGTTCGCTGTATGTTCGCTTTCAACAGTGTCGCGGATTTAATGATGAGATGCCAAGTGACGGTTACTTTGGTAGTTACATGATTGATCTGGCCAAAGAAATTATCGAGAACAAAAAGATTATGGACAGCCTGGCTTTGAAAAAACTCGATGAGGGTGACTTTATAAAAAAGATAGCGTCAATAGGAAGCCAGAAGGTTATAGATAGTATTAAAAAGGACCTGGAAATACTTGGTGTCGATTTCGATCGTTGGTTCAGCGAACAGGACCTATATAAGAATGGTCAATTTGACGAGGTTATGAAGTTACTAAAGAAAGGTGGTTATGTAACCCAAAAAGAAAATGCCACCTGGTTCATTTCGTCGGCGCTAGGCGAAGACAAAGATAATGTTTTGATACGTAGCGATGGTTCGCCCACATATTTCGCCTCCGACATAGCCTATCATTACAATAAATTGCTGGAGCGGAAATTCGACAGGGTAATTGATATATGGGGAGCCGACCACCAGGGGCACGTTTCCCGCATGATGGCGGCAATCACCGCTCTAGGTATAAATCCCGAACGTCTAAAAATAATCATCTGCCAGTTGGTTACGTTGCGGCGCGGAGAGCAGATAGTCAGAGTATCGAAGCGCAGCGGCGATATTATCACCCTGAGAGAGGTAATAGACGAAGTTGGTCCCGATGCCTGCCGCTTTGTTTTTCTTTCCCGCTCAGCCGATGCCCAGATGGATTTTGACCTGGAACTGGCTAAAAAGCAATCGGCTGACAATCCTGTTTACTACGTTCAATACGCTCATGCTCGGATTTGCAGCATCCTTAAATTGGCTCAGGAAGAAGGAATAGACTTCAGTAATGGCGATATTTCTCTCCTTATTTCCGAGCCGGAGTTAACGCTGATACGGCGGATGACCAGACTGCCTGAGATAGCAGAACTAATATCGGAGACACTGGAGCCGCATCATTTGCCTTACTACGCGCAGGACTTAGCCACCGTTTTCCATAGCTTTTATAAACAGTGCCGAGTCGTTTCTAAGAATCAGGAGCTGACCAGAGCGCGCCTTAAACTAGTTAAGGCATCTCAGATTGTACTGGCCAGAACGCTTCACCTGATGGGCATGAATGCGCCGGAAAGTATGTAGCCGCCACCGAGTTCTTCTGATGTCTCCTTCAATTAATCAGGCATTACGTTTGTAGCTGGGTGTCCTTTATGCTAAACTGGCAGGAACCATGAAAAAACGCGTCTTTTCCGGTGCCCGCCCCACCGGAAGACAGCATATAGGCAATTATCTGGGCGCCATCCAAAATTATGTAGCTTTGCAGGATGAATATGAGTGCATTTACTGCGTTGTAGACATCCACGCCTTAACTACCTTAGAGAATACCGACCGACTTCAGCAAGACATCCATGAAATGATGCTTGACTGGCTGGCTGCCGGTCTCGACCCGCAAAAAAGCATTCTCTTTGTTCAATCACATGTTCCTGAGGTAATGGAGCTGTTTACTCTATTGGGCATGATTACGCCGCTGGGATGGCTGCTTCGTGTGCCGACCTTCAAAGAGAAGGCGCGGATGCAGCCACAAAATGTCAACTACGGACTTGTAGGTTATCCCGTACTGATGACTGCCGACATAGTCCTGTATAAGGCGGAAGTGGTTCCGGTGGGTGAGGACCAGCTACCGCATCTCGAGCTGGCACGGGAAATTGCCCGTAGGTTTAACATGCTATTCGGTGACACCTTTCCTGAACCGCAGGCCAAGTTAACTTCGTTCCCTGCGGTACTGGGGCTCAACGGCGCCCAGAAAATGGGCAAGAGCTACAATAACGTTATCGAACTAGCAGCTACACCCGAGGAAACCAAGAAAGCCGTCATGACAGCGGTTACAGACCCTTCCCGTAAATATCGCAAGGATGTCGGCCATCCCGAGGTTTGCAATGTATTTACCCTCCATGGTTTCTTCAATACGGGTCAGGTGGACGACATAGCTAGCCGGTGCCGGGCAGCCGATATAGGATGCGTCGATTGCAAGGGCTTGCTGGCTGAAGGAATCAACAGGACGATGGCGCCTTTGCGTGAAAGAAGAGCATCATTTGCCGCCAGGCCAAAATTCGTGAAGGAAGTGCTAGCGGATGGCGCCAGACGAGCCAAAGTCATCGCTCAAGAAACACTCACCGAGGTCAAAGACGAGATGGGTCTGTTGCCTCGGGACATATGAAGTTCGCCATGCCTGAGCTGCCTTCGTCTACCAGTGGAAAAAGTGCGATTGAGGTAGCAATTACTGCGGCCAAACAGGCTGGCGAAATCCTACTGGCTCAATTCGGTTCGGTAAAGCAGGTAAAGCGTAAAAGCCACGGCAATCTGGTTACCGAGGTCGATGTTCTGTCGGAACAATTTTTAATTAATTTTTTGAAACGGGAATACCCGCGTTTCGGCATAATCTCCGAAGAATCGAACCCCTCAAACTCAGCGGAGGGTTACACCTGGGTAATCGATCCTCTTGATGGCACCAACAACTACACTTACGGCATCCCATTTTTCTGTGTTAACGTAGCCCTGGTCAGAGATGACGACATTATATTGGGCGTAACTTATGAACCGATAAGACATGAGCTATTTTGTGCACAGGCGGGAAAAGGCGCTTATCTCAACGAATCCCCCATTCGCGTTTCAAATATAGATTCGCTTCGGAAATCTCTAGTGGGGCTCGACCTCGGATACAGCCAGGAAATGGGCAGAAAGATGCTGGAAACCGTTAACCGTCTCTGGGGTCATGTGCACTGCGTTAGGTTATTGGGTTCTTCGTCACTGGGTATGGCCTATGTCGCCTGCGGCAGAGTCAGCCTTTACTTTCATCGCTATCTGTTCCCCTGGGATATTGCCAGCGGTCTGCTTCTGGTCAGGGAAGCTGGGGGTGAGGTTGTGGATTGGCAGGGCGAACGTGCCGGATTCAGAGACACAGAGCTTATAGCTTCAAACCTGAAGCTCCAACATGAATTTCTGCACGATTTTGTTCCGTAGTTGGTAGCTTCATATCCTACTAAAGTAATCACCTGAAGTAGACCATAAGTAGGTGTACCTAAATACTATGTCTAAAGTTACCTATTGGCTATTCTATTAAGAATCCAGCAGTAGTATATTTTAGGTGACTAGTAAAAAGCATAAATGGCTCAGAGGAGGTGGAAAAATATATGAAAAGAATTGAGAAAAGAAGGAAATCTAGGAGAACGAAGCTGACAAGGTTGGCGCAGGCACTGAGACGTTGCGCTGGTCCTGACGTATATTTCACCCAGAGTGAGGCATTGCAGCAAGTTAACATACCCTCCTGGGAATCGGGAGTATTTGCTTGTGTGCCGGAACAGCTCTTTGTTTTAGCCCATGTGAAGGACTATATCCGGTCGCATCATAGCTAGACTGAAATCCGAAGCGAGGTAATAATTTATTTATGTGCGCGAAGCTGGTCTCAAAGGAGCAGGGCATGAATAGCTCTCCAGATATGACCGAAAAAGAGGGACTGGAAAAAGTTAAGGCTACCGTAGAGGATAAGTACCGGACCATCATGGATGACATGAAGGAGTCCTATTACGAGGTAAACCTCGACGGTAATTTCACTTTTTTCAACGATGCCCTGTGGCGGCAGCTGGGTTATTCCAGGGGTGAGCTCATGGGTATGAATTATCGAGTGTACACCAGAGCCGAACAAATAAAGGAACAGCTTGAAATTTATAAACGAGTATATAGCACGGGTGAGCCTAACGAGTCGTGTATTCAGGAACAGCTGAGAAAGGACGGTAAGCTGATATTAGTCGAGACCTCTGTCTTTCCACTCCGCAATAACAGTGGAAAAATCGTTGGATTCAGAGGCATAAGCCGGGATATCACGGAACGTTTACAGATGGAAGAGGCTTTGCGGCTATCGGGTGAGCGGTATCGGACTATTCTCCAGGAGATAGAGGAGGGCTATTACGAAGTTGACCTTCAAGGAAATTTCACCTTCGCTAATGATGCTGCTTGCCGTCAACTCGGCTATTCCAGAGAAGAATTAATCGGATTGAACTATAAGGCTTATGTGCCAAAGGAAGACGTAAAGAACGTCTACAGGACATGGAATAAAGTTTTTAGAACCGGGGAATCGGTGAAATCGTTTCCTTTTGCCACAATTAAAAAGGACGGGACACAGATATACTTGGAGAACTCGATTTCACCTATTAAAAATAAGGAAGGAAAAATCATCGGTTTCCGGTCAATCAGCCGTGATATCACCGAGCGTAAACAGTTTGAACAGAAGTTGTCCGAGATGGCGACTCATGACTCTCTTACCGGCCTACCCAACCGGGTCTTACTGAGTGACCGGCTTATGGTAGGGACGGCTTTGGCTCGAAGAAATGGACATCGGCTGGCGGTATTGATGCTGGATTTGGACAAATTTAAGGAAGTTAACGATGCTTCTGGGCATAGTGTAGGCGACGAGCTGCTGAAAGCGGTAGGTCAACGCCTGACCGGTATTATGCGCAGGAGTGATACGGTTTCCCGTATAGGTGGCGACGAGTTTGTACTGGTTTTACCCCAGATTTCACAGATAAACGACCTTTCCAAGTTCGCTGATAGAGTACTAAATGCCTTTCAAGAGCCATTTGTCTTTGGCCGCCATCGGATTCAGATAACGACCAGCATAGGCATCGCTGTTTTTCCTGATGATGGCATCGATATTGACCACCTGCTGAAGTTTGCCGACTCAGCTATGTATCTGGCTAAGGAGCAGGGACGCGGCATCTACAGATACTATAGGCAGGATAATATGGCCCCTATCATGGATACCAAATCCAGGCGTCTGGCCGCCTCATAATCAAGGTCTCATCTGAACTTCTAATATTCCCAGCAGCACTAGAGCTATTTGGCTCCCGTATATAACACGGCAAGTATGGTGGTCTTCGCCTTGGTTGCTGCCTTAACCAGATGTGGTTGGTTTGAATCGTAATAGATTGCATCTCCAGGATGTAAAGTCTCTGTCAGGTTTCCAATCCGCACTTTCATGTCCCCTTCCAGTACATAGATAAACTCCTGTCCATCGTGAGCCGAGAACTCGTCGGTTTCGGTTGGCAGCAGCGTAACGATAAAGGGCTCCATTAAGCGGTTCGCTTTTTCAGGCGCTAAAGATTCGTAGATGTATCCGAATTGCTGACTTTTCTTTTTACCATATCGCGCAACTGCTTGCCCCTGGCCTTTCCGCACGATGGTTACTGGTTTATCGACGCCAGGGGATATGAAATAGCCCATTTTCATGTCCAGGGCTTTGCCTAGCTTGATCAATTGCCCCAGCGGAGGCAATATTTCATTTAACTCGATACGATTTAATGTAGCCACATCGATACCGGTCCGGCTGCTTATATCATCGAGGCTCAGGCCACGCATCTGTCGGGCGGCGCTTATCCGTTCACCAAGTCCTTCCTTTTCTTTCCTTGATACTTTTGAGGCTATCGGGGCAGCAGCTGTAATAAAGTCTTCGTGTTTTGCTTGCGTCCTTGACGCGGAACTTTTCGTTGTGGGTTCAGTATCCTTGCCTGTCTTCATATTCTGCCTCCTATATCGCCCTCCCAGCTACACCAATATGGCGAGCAATCACAATCCTCAGGATTTCCGAAGTGCCTTCACCGATTTCAAGAAGCCTTTGGTCTCGATAAAATCTTTCAATTCTGAAATCCTTCATAAGCCCGTAGCCGCCGTGCAGTTGTAAGCCTTGGTGGACGCATCGATGCATTATCTCGGAGCAATATAGTTTAGCCATGGCTGCCTCTTTAGTGATAGGAAGGTTGTTTTCTCGCATCCAGCAGACCTTATACAAAAAGTTCCTGGCTAATTCTATTTCAAGTGCCATATCCGCCAGTTTGAAAGAGTTGACTTGGAATGAGCTTATTGGCCTGCCGAACTGCAGGCGTGAATTGGCATATTCCAGGGCTATCTCGAAGGCACCCTGGGAGCCGCCCAGTCCCATCGCCGCGATACTTAGCCGGCCTCCGTCCAGAGTGGCCAGCATTTGATGAAAGCCGTCACCTATTTTACCGAGAAGATTTTCTTTGGGTACCGTACAGTCATCGAAGTACAGCTCGCCGGTGTTCGATGACCGCCACATCATTTTGCCTTTCATTTCCTTGGCAGTAAAGCCAGGGGCGTTTTTAGGGACGATGAAGCAGCTGAGCTCAGCTCCGCCACTTTCTCGCTTACCGGTTACAGCCTGCACGACGACTACTCCGGTTATGGAGCAGGCGGCGTTGGTGATAAAAATTTTCCGGCCATTGATAATCCAGCGATCTCCCTTAAGTGCGGCCGTAGTTCTGGAGCCGCCGGCATCAGAACCGGCTTCCGGCTCAGTGAGACCGAATGCCGCCAGGTTTTTTCCCGAACATAGTCTGGGCAGCCATTCCTGCTTTTGTTTTTCGTTGCCGAAATAGTAGATCGGCCCGATGCCCAAAGAATTGCCGGCAGCGATGGTAGCTGCCTGTGAGCCGTCAATCCTGGCCAGTTCCTCGACCGCGATGATATAGGAGACGTACCCCATATTCGAGCCGCCGTATTTCTCAGTTACGAAGCAGCCAAGCAAACCGAGTTCAGCCATCTTCTGGGTCAATTCAACTGAGAAATGCTCTTTTTCATCCAGGTCTCTGGCTATCGGGGCTATTTCCTTTTCAGCAAAGTCCCTTACAGCCTGGCGGGTTAAATTTTGTTCCTCGGTTAGCTGGAAATCCATATGTGTTTTATCCTGTTAAAATATTTATTCTGCTGATGATTAGTCTTTATTTTTTCGGTATTTATTTACGAATCGCCCCATCCTTTTGAGGGCTTCCTCAATATCGGGAAGGGAAGTAGCATAGCAGCATCGTACATAGCCCTCGCCGCAGTTGCCGAATGCGGACCCTGGGACTACAGCCACCTTTTCCTCCATCAGCAGCTTTTCTGCAAATTCCTCGGAGGTCATGCCCGTTACCTCTATAGAGGGGAAGGCGTAGAAGGCGCCTTTAGGCTCGAAGCACGGCAGTCCAATGCCCCGGAAGCCCTTGACGATGATCCGGCGCCGACGGTCGTAATCTCGTACCATAGCATCGACTTCTCGGTCGTCGGCTTTAATCGCTTCAAGCGCTGCCATTTGGGCCATCGTCGGAGCGCACATAATGGTATACTGGTGAATTTTGGTCATGGCTCCAATAATTTTCTTGTTACAGGCCGCGTATCCTATTCTCCATCCGGTCATAGCATAGGCTTTGGAAAATCCGTTTAGCAGGATGGTACGGTCACGCATACCAGGTAGGGCTGCCAGACACGTATGCTCCACTCCGTAAACAAGGCTGCAATAGATTTCGTCCGATATGACCAGGAGATTGTGCTCTTTGGCTACCTCTGCAATTTTGATTAGCTCTTCTTTGGGCAGAACTGCACCGGTGGGATTGCAGGGGTAGCCAATTAGAATGGCTTTTGTCTTTTCCGTGATACTAGACTCTATATCTTCAGCGGTTACTTCGAAGTCGTTTTCTACTCTGGTTGCTACCCTGACGGGTGTGCCACCGGCCAGACTTATAGCTGCGGGATAGGCAACATAGCAGGGGTCGGGCATGATTACTTCGTCGCCCGGGTTGAGTATGGCTCTGGCTGCCAGGTCAAGTCCCTCGCTGACGCCGACCGTAATCAGTATTTCATCGTCAGGATTGTAGGTCAAACCAAAGCGGGATTGAAGATATCCGGCCAATTCGGCTCTTAGTTCGGGCGTGCCCTTATTCGATGTGTACATGGTGTAGCCTTTTTCAAGTGAGTAGATGGCGGCTTCACGAATGTACCAGGGAGTGACAAAGTCAGGCTCGCCGACGCCCAGTGATATAACGCCCTCCATAGAGGACAGCAAGTCAAAGAATTTCCGGATACCCGAGGGCGGCAGTGCCCTTACCTTTTCGGATATACATCTTTTAGATAGTCTGGTACGGCCAGATTCACTTTTGGACAAAGAGACCTCCTCCCGGCAAAGCAGGGAATTGATTTGCGGTTAAGGGGCTATGGGCAGGCGCTTGACTTCTTCGCCACCCTCAAAAATTTCGCCGTCTTCCTTGTATTTCTTAAGTATGAAGTGAGTAACTGTGCCCTGCACTGCTTCCAAGGGCGCCAGTTTTTCTGAGACAAAAACAGCGATTTCCTGCATGGTTTTGCAGGCTACAAGAACGGCCAGGTCGTAGGTGCCTGAAGCGAGATAGACAGAGCGAGCTTCGCGGAAGCGATAGATTCGCTCCGCTATCGCATCGAAGCCAACGTTGCGTTGCGGCACGACTTTGACCTCAACCAGTGCCAGGACCTCATCCTCACCCAGTTTCGTCCAGTCGATAATGGCTTTATATCTCAAAATGGCCCGGTCTTGCTCGGCCTTTTTGATGGTTTTTTTAACATCGGCCACGGCTTTACCCGTCATGGTGGAGATTTGCTCGGGTGTCAGCCGGGCATCTTTTTCTAGAGCTTCAAAAATCTGTTTCATATTACCTCCTCTACTCCAGACAGGTTAGCCACCAATTGTCTTGGGCCTCATTATAGCAGAGTTCGAAGCGCTTCTCATCTTCGGTTACGACCCTGAAGCATTTCTTGCCCGGCTCCAGCCACTCTTTCTCTATACTGGCTATCTTAAATTCCTTTGCTTTCCAGAGAAACGATTGTGGCCAATCGGCGTAAGTACGCCCGGAATAACACTTGACTTCGACTTCTTCCAGTCCCATACCTGCAAAATGGAATATCTGAAGTGGGTCCGACTTTTCTAGATGGAAGGTTTTTTCTTATGCCAGTCCGTCGCCTGCTCATAAGCGTAAGCGATGTGCAGTATTGTTTCTTCATCGAATGGTTTGCCGATAATCT
>CAYPRI010000027.1:0-20603 GCA_964413085.1 uncultured Dehalococcoidales bacterium | reverse complement strand
AAAAGAGACTCGCTTCTGTTTCAGCCCTTTTTCTCCCGTTTTCCATGCCACCAGGCTTCGATTCTGGCCGCTATCTCTTTTTCGTATCCCTGGTCGCTGGGCGAATAATAATGTTTTCCTTGAAGGGTATCCGGTAGATTCTGTTGCTCCACAAAGTGCCCCGGATAATCGTGTGCATATTTATAACCTTTGCCATAGCCGCTATTCCGCATTAATTTGGTGACCGGATTGCGCAAATGAAGCGGTACAGGGTCATTTCGCGTGCGCTCCACATCTTCCTGTACCTTAGAATAAGCATCATAAAGGGAATTACTTTTAGGGGCCGTTGCCAGATAAGCCACGGCCTCAGCCAGCGCCAGATTGCCCTCAGGCATACCGATGAAGTGCACAGCCTGCTGAGCCGCCACCGCTACCACCAGCGCCTGGGGATCCGCCATGCCCACATCCTCAGAGGCGAAACGTATAAGTCGCCGGACTATATAAAGAGGGTCCTCTCCGGCCTCCAGCATCCGGCCCAGCCAGTACAGAGCTGCATCGGGATCCGAACCACGCAGCGACTTGTGCAGGGCTGAAATTATATCGTAATGCTGGTCTCCTGCTTTATCGTACAGCAGGGCTCTTTGTTGCAGTGCCTCCTCAACGGTCTTAAGACTAATTTTTCTGCGCCCTTCCGAGTCAGGCAAAGTCGCCCGTGTCGCCATCTCCAGTGCATTTAAGGCCACTCTGGCATCTCCGTTCGACATCAAAACCAGGTGCTCTAAAGCATCCTCATCAAGCTCAACGTTTAACTTGCCCAGCCCCCTGCCCTCATCCTTTATAGCGCGCTCCACAATAAGACGCACCTGGGCATCGGTCAATGCATTCAGCGTATAAACACGGCATCTGGAAAGCAGTGCCGAAATAACTTCAAATGATGGATTTTCTGTGGTGGCACCGATTAGAGTCACCACTCCGTTCTCTACAAACGGCAGTATCACATCCTGCTGCGTTTTATTGAACCGGTGAATCTCGTCTATAAACAGTATGGTGCGCTGCCCAGTGAGCCTACGTCTGCGCCTGGCCTCATTAACGATGCGCCGCAAATCGGCAACCCCGGCGTTAACTGCACTCAGCGGGCTGAAATGAGATTTGGTTACGTTAGCTATGACATACCCTAGAGTTGTCTTGCCGCTTCCCGGCGGGCCCCAAAGAATCATCGATGGCAGCTGGTCTGATTCGATCGATTTTCTGAGTACGCGCCCTTCACCGAGCAGGTGCTCCTGTCCAACAAACTCGCTGAAATCGCGAGGGCGCATTCTGGCAGCTAATGGTAAATCGGGTGAAAGTTCTCCGAGGGCTCCCGCCTCCGCCTGCTCCTTATCCTCCTCCTTGCCTAAATCGAACAGCGTCATACCGGGTCCGTCTTTTTCACCGCCTCCGCCGGGGCTAACCTGGCTGCCCTATCGTAGTAGCTCTTTATCCTGTCAAGGTAAATCAGTTCCGATGCCAGAACCGTCACCTTAATATAGTTCCGGGAGCCGTAAAAATTGCCATCCCTGATTTCAGCGTTGGGCGCCAGTTCCCGCAGCCGGTTGCCCAGGGCTTTTATCATATCTACATTGGCTTTTCCCTGAGGTGCCGAAAGCAGGAACAGGCCTTTGCCGGCGTCCTCCAGCTTACAGTCAACCGACAAACGCATTAAAGCCAGATCCATGGCTTCCATAGCTCTGAAAGTCTCTGAGCTTTTCTCTTCGAATCCTGGATTTCTCCTGAGCGAAAAAAACGAGGATGATAACTGTGTCTTGCCTACGCCGATAGCCGTCCAGCCGAACATACTTTGCACTATGTCCCCTGCATCCAGCACTTTTCCGGCCACGCGACTCGAGCCCGATATCTCGCCGGCACAGAGCAGGTCATAGAAAGGCATTACCAGCTCCCGGTTCAAGCCGCCCATCTTTTGTGGCTGTGCAATATTGCCCAGCAATCCTAGGCCACCGTTGTCTGCCAGAATCACGGCATCGGCTACTTTGTCAATGGTCTTCAGGCACATGGCTGTGTTATGAATCCGCCTGGCGTCATCGAGTTCGGAATCGAAGGGCAAAACCATTAACGCATAAACAGGTTTATCAATGTGGCGTTCTTTTAGCATCTGTATCATTACCGGAACGCCTCCGGAGCCGAGACTGCCCGCAGCACCGGCAACGAAAAGAAAAGCATCGGTATTAATGAAAGCTCCTAGCCTCATCGCCAGCATGACGCGTTCGCTTTCCTGACGCATCAGCTTGGCCCCTGCCTCCGTTGTTCTGTTATCCGTGCCCAGAGAACCGCGTATCGGCACCGCCTTTAGCCAGTCCCAGCCTGACTTGGTCAGCTCATTTAAAACCGCCGGCTCGTTATTTACCGCGTAGGCGCAGGTAATTATATTGGCGTGCCACTCGGCTCTCGCCATTTTGTTCAGTTCCGCAAACTCACGGGCCAGTCTGCAACCGCAATCGCCGACACCGATAACCATTAATTTCATGGTATTTCTATCTCCTTGTGACAAGGTAGCAGATACATACCGTTATGTCAAGCAAATCTTTTTACTTTGAAACGATACAACCTGATTGGCTCATCTTCCGCTATGCCGGCTTTTGCCCGGCAAATATCAATCTGTTCTTCAACTCTATTCACACCTTCAAGGTTAGGTAACAGCAGCCCCCGCCTGTAGCCGCATTCCACGATTACACCGTATGTTCTTGGGTCGAGATGGGCGGCGTTGGGCACCGGTTCCGGTTCGGTGAGAATATCGACACTATATTCCAGGTCCTTCAGTTCACTCCGTTCCACCGGCATAAATCTGGGGTCCTGTGTAGCTGAACTGATGGCGTTAATTACTATCTCCTCGGCCACGTTTGCCCGGCTCGGCGCGAACGTGCCGATACAACCTCTCAACTCACCGTGTTTTTTAATAGATACAAAGACTCCCGCCCTCTGTTTCATCTCGGGAGTAAGCTTCCTTGGCCTAAATATTCTGCCCTGCAGAACATATCTTTCTACAGCTTTTCGTGCTAATTCAACTACAGCCGGCCGTTTTTTAGCCATTGAATTTCTGATTTCCAGCTATCTTAAAAGTATCCCCGCATAACCCACCACACTTCTATAATCTCCGGAGGCATCACCGCTGGTCTGATATTTAACCAACTCAGCTTTCGTAGCGCCGAGTTCCTTGGCTGCTGAAATAAGCGCTACCACGGGCGCATACCCGCACATCGATATGTCGAAGTCGGCTATTCGCTTCAATAACTCGTCCTCATCCAGATTCAGAATAGCCTCAATCGCTTTGTTGTCCTTTTTTCTGGCTGACTCCTGAGGCTCATAATGCGTCATGTCGCTGCTTGCTAGAATCATCACATGCCTCTTAGACTCTTTTATACTGGCAGCCAACTCTTTGCCGATTTTCTTATAGACACTACCTCTAGCTTGAGCTAGAATTATAGGCACTATCCTAACATCTGCTTTGAAATACTGCAAAAAAGGCACCTGTACCTCGAGCGAATGTTCATATTGATGCGCTTCCCGGTCATCCTTGAGATGGCTGGAAGATGCCAGTATCTGTTTTGCCAGTGGCGTGTCGATATTCACCTCGCCCAGTGGCGTTACCCATGGGCCTTCAGTCATAATGCTGAAATCTTTCCCCTGCCCGGTATGGTTCGGTCCGAGCATAACGAAAGTGTCCGTGAATTTAACCCTGGATATGACCGCCCCGGCCACCATACCTGAGTAGATATATCCGGCATGAGGTGATATCACGCCAAAGGCCTCTACCTTCTCCGCCCTGTCGTCTACCATGCTTTCCAGCATTCTCCTCAGCCCTTCAGCCGAGCCGGGGTAGAACTGACCTGCAACGATGGGCTCTCTAATCATGCACGCCCCCATGAGCCGCAGCATACTGGCGAATCCAACCTGCCGTCTTTATATTAAGCTCAGAGCCACAAAACTTGCACTTGGAACCGTCGACCCCTACGATATCAACGTCGTACCCGAACCTTTGTATCACCACATTGCTGCAGCAATAACAGACCGTATTCTCTGAGCCGTGGCCCGGTACGTTGCCCAGATATACGAAGCGCAGCCCGGCCTTCATGCCGATATTATAAGCTTTTTCCAGTGTGGCTATCGGCGTGGGCGGTAAATCAATCAGGTTATATTGAGGATAAAATCGAGTGACATGCCATGGCGTCAGTTCGCCGAGTTCATCACGTATCCATTCAGCAATGCCCCTTAACTGCTGGTCGTCGTCGTTCCGAGTCGGTATCACGTTGGTTACCACTTCCACGTGCATATTCCATTTTTTCTGTGCTCTTTTAGCGACGTCCAGTATACCACGCCAGCCTGAAATCTTAGCCAAGCCCCTATACAGTTTATCGGTAAATCCCTTTATATCCACGCGCCAGGCGTCCAAATAAGGCCCTATCATATCCAGTGCCTCAGGTGTCAGGTAGCCGTTTGTCACGTAGCCTGTATAAAGACCTTCATTTTTAGCCAGCTTGGCGGAATCCAATGTATATTCGAACCAGATGCTGGGCTCATTATACGTCCATGTAATGCCGGCGCAGCCACGCTGCCTGGCCAGCTTAACAGCTTCCCCGGGCGGCAGGTGATGGGACCCGCCCGACATATCGGAGGGTGTCTCGATGCATGAAATTTGCCAGTTCTGACAGTGCTTGCAGTGAAAATTGCATCCCCAGGTCCCCAGGGACAAAGCCGAGCTGCCAGGTAAAAAATGAAACAGCGGTTTCTTTTCGATCGGATCAACTGCCACCGAGGAGGCCTCGGCATAGTTAAGTACATGAAGAATGCCGTTATCGTTTCGCCTCACCCTACAAACTCCAAATTTTCCCGGATTTATAACGCAGCGCCACTGGCAGTCATTACAGCGTACCCTTGATTCCGGCAGCTTCTCATAAAGGTAGACTTCGACCATCGAACCGCCCACATCCCCAATTATATCATCCCGAAAGCAAAGGACATAATGAACATACGCGAAGAAATCAACTTCAGCCGCGTAAGCAAGGCCATCATCGATGCTCTGGACAAGGTTCCCGACTTCGTCTAAAATGACCTCAAAATATCGCTCGAAAAGGTGATGACATGATTCTAGAACTCAACGAATCCCAGAAAATACTGCAGAAAAGCGCCCGTGATTTTATGGAACGAGAAATAATACCCATCGCCGATGAGTACGACCGCAAGTATCACCCGCTACCCAAAGAGGTAGCTCTCGAACTGCTGAAGAAACTGCTCCCGCTGGGGTACGTGGGCTCCACCCTGCCACCGGAGTTCGGCGGACAGAGTCTGGACATGGTCTCGTATGGCGTATTGGGCGAGGAACTGGCCCGCGCCTACGTCAGCCTGGGTATGATAGTCCTGATACAGGATGGCAGCGTGCTGCCCGTTCTGGTAGCACACGGGACGCCTGAACATAAGGCAAAATACATACCCAAAATAATGTCGCTGGAAAATCTGACCTGCTTCTGCCTGACCGAACCCGACGTAGGTTCGGGTGCCCGGGACCTGAATACTACGGCCGTGCTCCAGGGCGACCATTACATTTTAAACGGCACTAAAACCTGGATAACCTGCGGTGGCATATCTGACCTGGCAGTGGTCTTCGCTTCTACGGACAGGAGCAAGGGCGCCAGGGGTATTTCCTGCTTCCTTGTTGACCGGAACCAATCGCCTTTTACCAGCCGCGAACTGCCCAAACTGGGCTGCCGCTCCTGCCCTACTTCGGAACTGAGTTTTGAAGACTGCCGTGTCCCCAAAGAAAACCTCATCGGTACACCCGGAAACGCTTATCTGCTGGCTCTGGCGGAATTGTGCAAACTCAGGGTAGCTGTCGGTATAGGCGCCATCGGCCTCGCTTCTGCCTCGATAGATGCCGCCATTAAATACGCCCGCGAACGAAAACAGTTCGGTCGCCCTATCGGTGGCTTCCAGCTTGTTCAAGAAATGATTGCTGACATGGCCATTTTGACCGATGCCGCACGCTTTATCTGTTTTCGTGCCTTGTACCTGATTGGGAAAGGCGAGATACCTTTCAAAGAAGCCTCAATGGCTAAAGCTTATAGTACGGAGACGGCCGTCGAGGTTACGTCAAAAGCCATCCAGGTCCACGGCGCTTACGGCATCTCCGAAGAGTACCCGGTAGAACGATATTTCCGCGATGCCCGCACGCTCACCTTCCCGGACGGCGCTACCCAGATTCAGAAATTGGTAATTGGTCGCGAACTTTTAGGTATTTCAGCTTTCGTTTAAACCCTGTAATACTATGCTTATTATTGGCTTAACCGGCAACCTGGGCACAGGCAAGAGTGAAGTGGCTCACATGCTTGCCGGCCTGGGCGCTTCCATAATAAATGCCGATCAACTGGGGCACGACCTTCTCCAATATCATACCCAGGCTTATACTAAAATATTGGACGTTTTCGGCAAATCCATTCTAAAACAGAATAAAGAAATCGACCGAAAAAAACTCGGGCAGCTGGTATTCAAGGATTCAGAAGCATTGGACAAACTCAACAAGATTATGCACCCCCGCATATACGAAATGGTTATACAAAAAATCGATGAGTATCGTAAAGCAGGTGCCAAGGTAGTCATCTTGGAAGCGGCACTGCTTATAGAGGCTGGTTGGAAACCGCTCTTAGACCAGCTCTGGGTGACCTCTGCGCCAGAATCCACCATTGCCCGGCGTCTTAAAAAGTCCAGAGGGCTCACCGAGGAGCAGGTGTTCGAGCGATTGAAGAACCAGCTGCCGCAAAAAGAAAAGATAAAACACGCTGACGTGGTAATAGATACCAATCTTCCCATGGACCAGCTTAGAGCTAGAGTCCGAGAACTGTGGAATAAGATTGGTAATTAGTATTCAGTGTTCTTAGCAGGCAAACTGGCACCATTCAGAGATTCCGTACAGCATCACCACTGCCAGGACAGCAAGAAAGCCATTACAATCCCCAGTATAGCCCCGGCAGCCACCTCAAACTTGGTGTGGCCGATTAGTTCTCGCATGCGCTGCTGGAACTGCGGATTATTCTTAAAAAGTTCGTCGACGATTCTATTTAACATTGTTGACTGTGTGCTAACGGTTTGTCTCACACCAGCAGCGTCAAACATGACTACGATGGCAAAAAAGGCAGAAATTGCGAAAAGGGCCGAGCCAACACCGTAAACTACGGCAATGGTAGTAGCCAGTGCGCAAACCAGGGCGGCGTGCGAGCTGGGCATACCTCCCATTGTAATCAGATATGAAAAACTTAAACGATTGGCTCTTATAGATTCGATGACGACCTTTAATAGCTGAGCAACGCACCAGGCAACCACAGGTACCCACAGCGCCTTATTAGTTAGAAGTGCTTCCAAGCTTATTTCCTTTAGTAGCGGAATATGTGTTGAGCAGGTTCAAAGAGATGAATTATAACATATACCTGACAAATATGCTTACGGATTAACCGGTCGATAACTGATAGTATCCGCTGCCATGCGACGTCAATGGCCAGGGATATAGGATGGATTCTGGATAAAGCCTTGCAGCAAAACGGAAATCAAGTGTCAGACTTATTACTGGATTGGTTTCATTAGAGCGGATTTCGATTAATTATTTGACACCTGTCGCTTCACCGTAAATGCGTTCTTTCCAGCGGACTCCGAGCCCAACCACTTCCCGCCACAGCCCGTACAGGCCCGCCGAAAACCAGAACGAAATCCCTATCGGGTGCAAAATGGTTGACAGAAGTGACTGCCTGAAATGGTGTTCCACCAGCCATCGCATCAAAAATGCCATCGCCACCTGAAAAGCAACTATGAACCTCCAATCGGTAGGGGCCGTAGCCGAAAGGAAACCATTCCACAGCCAGTAAAAGGGGGCTAAATAGAAGACAAATGCCGCGGCCAGTAGCGCAATCATCGCCACTGGTGTTAGCGCCGCTATGGAATATATCCACTTCACAAACCCTTCCCACATGCTACCCACTGTCCGATACATTCGACAGTTAAAAACGGTGGACAAATCGATAGCTATGTGCCGTCCGCCCTGGCGTACAGTCTCGGCTCCAAGCCAGACGTCCTCGAGTATCCTGTCTTTAACGGCCATATGTCCGCCGATACGCCAGTACTCGGCTTTGCGGAACAGAAGGTACTGGCCGATAGTTATCGTTGGTTTACGTCCCCCGGCACGATGCAGCCACCACAATGGCAGCCAGGACATAAGGAAGAAATACATTATCGGCATCGCTACCTTCTCTGGTATGGATTCCGCCATCTGGCGTGGAAAACCCGAAAGAAGAGACAGGTTATGCTCCATAGCCACCGCAAGTGTGCTGCGTACCATATGCGGCGCGCTGGTAGTATCAGCGTCAAGAAAAAGCAGCCATGACCCTTTGGCATTTTCGGCAAGCTGATAGCAGGCAAACGGCTTACCTGCCCAGCCTGGAGCCAGCGGCTCACCTTTTATAAGCCTGATGCGGCTGTCCTTCGCCGCAATTCGCTCTACGATATCGCCGGTCCGGTCCGTGGAATTATCATCTAAAACTATAACCTCGAAATTAGGATAGTCCTGTTTCTGCAGTGATTTGAGGCAAGCCTTAATATTTATTTCTTCGTTTCTGGCGGGAATAAGAATCGAAATAAGAGGCTCCGGTTTTGATATACGGCTGTTTTTATCAGGCCTTATTAGGGAGCGCAAATTAAGCACAAGATTGACGGCGAAGAGAAGCATCAAGACGGCAATTACTGATTGATAAATCATCTATTTTATCCTGCTAATGTCGGCTTTCGTGTGCCGTTTTCCTGGTCTGATACCAGGTTATAAGCTTGCCCCTTAATTTCGGCCTGGTATTCTTCAGGTCTTCTGTTTGTTTGACAAGTAGTATAGCCATAATACAAACCATAAACAGACACTCCAAAGATAGCCCCTTGCTGATCAGCAAATAAATCGTCGTTGCTGAAAAGCCGAATACCACTCTCCAGGCATCAACGTCTATCAGTAGGAAGGCAAGTAACATGAATACTACGATGGCAATGAACAGCTCGTGCTGCGGCATGGCGAGCAGTACACCGCCTGTAACCCCAAGGGCTTTACCTCCCGAGAACCGCAGTATAGGTGTAAAAGCATGGCCTAATATGGCGCTGAGCCCCACTATCATCACCATCGCCACCGGTAGCCCAAACTGATAATGCGCTAAGGCCACAAAAGGTACGCCCTTGGCCATATCTACTACCAGCGCCAGGCCAAAAGACCATCGCCCTCCAGCTCGCATAACGTTATAGGCGCCCGGATTGCCGTCGCCGTAGTTTCTTATATCCTTGCCCAAAAACCACTTGCCGATCCACAGGGCGAAGGGACAGGCACCAAGCCAGAAGGCCAGCACCACGAGAATCGCAAAATATAACGTTTCCACTGTACTATGCCCTCTAAACAGCCCCTGGAATACCTCGTAATGCAAGGTGCAGCATATAGGATAATCCCTATTCTGTCAATAGCACGTCCGCGTACTTTAAATTAAGCCCTCTAATAAATCAATAGTATCATAGGGGCAGCGCTTTTTCTATGCTTTCAAGGTATTAAGAGGGATTAAGAAACTAGGTCAATAGCTGTCCCACAATCTCGGCGGCATCGCTGACAAATTTATTACAGAGATTATCTCGCAGCTTATTTTCCACAAAAATCTTCTGGCCTTCCTTGGTGCTCAAGTCACACCCCAGCAGCTCCCGGCACACGATAGATTCGTTAACAGCCTTAAACCTCCGCACAAACTCCTGGACCAAACGATTGGTTTTTTCGTGTGACTCAACGTCTTTGACCTCGGTGCGTCCATATTTAAGGCCGATTACCATAAAGGCTCCGGTCACGGCTCCACATATATCACCCATCCGCCCCATACCTCCGCCAAAAGCGGCGCTGACCTTCAATGCAGTCAGACGATCCATACCGAACTCGTCGGCATAGGCGATCAGCAATGCCTGAGAGCACATAAATCCTTCCTTAAAGCAGGATACAGCTTTTTCAGCTTGACTCATATCTCACCACCTAATTAAATCTAGCTTATTTACTTCCGACGTTTATCTCTGATTCGGGGCGGTATACGGTCCTCGCAGGGAACTTTTGTCTGGCACAGCCCACACCCCAAATAACGGCCGATATAGCCGTCTTCCCTACCCATCTCTTTAAGTATCTCTTTCTGCCTGACCATCAGGAACTCGTAGCATTTGTTCTTATCATGGCCTTTTTCAGTAATGGCGCCTGCCGGGCATCTATCCATACAGCGACGGCATCCTTCACTGTAAAACAGGCAGTTGGCTAAATAGTCCTTATATGGTCTTGGGCTGGGCTCGATGCCTGCACTGGTCACTACGCTACCGCAGCGCACGGCGATTCCACTCGGAGTAATCAGGCCGTCGTTCACACTGAAAGTGCCCAGCCCGGCGGCATAGGCTATGTGTCTTTGTGACCAGTTATACGCGTAGCCACCAGGCAATTTTTGGAATTTATAGAAATCCGCCAGCTCTGGAACGGTAGCCTCATAACCCAGGTCCTCCAGTAAATATGCTACGTAACTCGAAAGTTCATAAATGAAGTCCTGCCCTTTCCAGCGCGTATGGTTCCACCTTAGCGACGGCACTATTGTTTCTTGGCGCAAACTCAGGCGCGTTTTATAAGCAATCGGCAGAACAAAAGATATTACGTTTACTACCGGAAAATACTTACCGCCGCCGCCGTTGTACTCCAGGTGCCTGGCCAGAGCCTCCCGCGGGGTTAGGTGGAAATCACCGATTATTGTCTTATAATCCTGAAAAATGTGGTCATCTCCATCAGCAAAGCCAACCAGCGGTTCGCCGAAAATAGGTCCGCCATCCATCAGTTGAAGCCGGTTTGACCGGCTTGTAGTCACATAGGCTTTTGTTGCCCTATCCAGAAATGCAGCCGCATCTGCCCTGAACAATGCCCGTTCTTTTTCATTTACCATCGAATAGTCTCCGTGGATTTTCCACCATTAGTGTATTAATCTTGTCCTGGCTGACTCCAGCCTCCTTAAGTGCCGGGATGATGTTATTAAACACATGTGTATATTTCCAGTTCACCAGTTTCTGTTTTAGTGTATCCGAGAACTCCAAGGGGCGGCCCATCCTATATGCTGCGAAATCCTGCGATAGGAAAATTTTGTCAGTGTAACCGCTACCGATTAAGCCAATAAGACAGGCCTTCCTCAATCTGTCTGGGAAAATAGAGTCAATGCCCAGGCGGTCAAAGGCTATATTCACTCCCTTGTCCAGAACAGTGACATGATAGCTCAGGTCCGAATTACCACACATATGGCCTATAACAATACGCTTTGGGTCGGCGCCTTCGGAGATAAGCAGGTCGGCTTGCTCCGGCCCCATGGTTCCACCTTCGGTGTGTGTGATTATGGGAACGTCCGTCTCCTTCTGCGCCCTGGCTGCAGCCCTAAGTAATTTTTCTTCATAAGGGCTTATTCTGGCATGGCCGGTTCCTACTTTGATTACACCGGCTTTAATGCCTGTATCCCCTATACCATGTGTAATTTCCTTAACCATCGTCTCACAAAGTTCAGCGACTATATCGTAATACATGCTGCGTTCCTTGAAATAGCCGGCCTTGCCTAATTTCTCCGTGTAAAACCCCGTGGCACAGATGATGTTAATGCCCAGCCTGTTCGAAACCATCTTCTCCAACTCCACATCCCTGCCCATATCCGTGGCCGTGGCGTCGACAAGTGTCTTCAGTCCACAATTCTTGGCTTCCTTCAAAGCCTCCACACAGGCGCTGGCGGCCGTTTCCCGGTCATAGGGCGAGGCCATCGCATCACACTCCCACCCCAGATAGGCAAACACCAGATGTTCATGCACTAAAGTTACGCCCAGGTCATCAGCCGCTACAGGTCCAAGCACGGTATTAACTGTTGTCATGGTAGTACCTCATTTCTTACGTTTTTCCTGAAAGACAAAAAATCCGTTGATATTCGGCCTAAATTATATCAATTACTGCAGGTAATCTTAAATCTGGTTGCTTCTCTTTCATTATTTTGCTAGGATATTATCAGTAGCTAAACTTTTACAGGCTCGAAGCCGTTATACAAATTGAACGTAATCGAGGCTAAAATAAAAAAAGGGGGTGATTCTATGACGATGTCCAAAGGTCTTCTAGTCTCAGTTATGGTTATGCTGTTTGCGGCTGTGATTTTAGGTAGCGCTTGCGCCGCTCCAGCGCCGCCACCACCGCCGCCACCTGTGGAGAAAGCGAACCAGAGTCCGGTAATTTCAAAGGTTACAGCTAATCCACCGGAAATTGTCACCGGAAAAAGCACCATAATTACCGCCATCGCTGCTGATCCGGATGATGACCCGCTGACTTACAGTTGGTCAGCCAGCCAGGGTACCATCACCGGTACCGGCAGCCAGGTCGCATTTACGGCACCAGGCCAAAGTGGCAGCGTTAACATTAGTTTAACTGTTAAAGACAACCGCGGTGGCCAGGCTACAGGCAATGTGACGGTTAACGTCCTAGCTCCGACCAAAACGGTAACCCTGACACCTGTTCCGTCAGAGACTGGAACCGTAAACCAGAAAAACCAGACCGATTACACCAAGAACATAGCCGGAGACACTGCTCAGGGTATTGGCCTTCGCTCTTTCTGGAGCTTCGACACTACCAGCTTAATAGGCAAGAATATACAGAGTGCCACGCTGAAATTCACCACCGGCACCATGGTTGGTAATCCGTTTGCCTATGGACCTGCCTTTGGGCTGGGAGGCTTAATACTGTGGAAGGATACTTACGGCAGCACTCTACCCGTGTATGGTTACGTTGGCTCCGAAATACCAAATGTCGGACTCCTTTATGAGCCGCCGTCAACGGTAGATGTAACGCCGGCCATACGGCTGGCTGCTGCATACGCTGTTGACCACTATCAGGTGGAAGCCTTGTTCACCAGGTCGAGCAACGGCGACTTCGCTCCTAACTATATCGAGTGGTCGTCAGCCGTCCTCGAGGTTACTTACACACAGTAAAATAAATATTAAAAATACAACTTAGCCAAAAGATTTAAAAAACAGCTGCCCGCTGGCAGCAGCAGCGGGCAGCTTTGGCATATCAGTAATTTATCCAGCTACCACTGAACGAACAGCGGGATGTGGGTTAACCCGTAATAAAAAATTGTCTTGAAGGTATTTCTCAAACGATTTACTTAGTATTTATTTTTGCCCTTTTCCTGGCCTCACTAATAGCATCTCTAGCCCGTTCGGCATATTCAGGACTTCTATACCGTGCCCGTCTAGCCTCTTCCGCGAGTAACTCCCTGGCTTTCTCTTCGGACTTAGCGGAATAGATAAGCGCCGCAGCTACACCAACAACTGCTCCTATCGCGACACCTAGAGCTAATCCCAGAACTCCGCTTTTATTGCTCATATTTTGCCCCTTACTTTATATCTGTTCCCCTCAAAGAATCCATCTATAAAATCAACTCTGGCTATATTCCGTAAGTTTATTATTATTTACTCATATCCTTAATGGCTTCTACGATGTCCTGCAGCAAATCTCCGTAATATGGCACTTTAGGCATTTCTCTTTTTACATCAGCTAAATCATATTTTATATCGAGTAAGTGTCTCTCTATATCTTTTAGGATATCGATGATTTCTTTATTATTTTTAGCGGCCATTTCTATCTCCTTATTGTGCTGATTCACCTACACTAAATGGCATTTATGATTGACTACTCGAGCTATTATATACGCAGGATGCCGTATTAACAAAGTTGAGCCAACAGGAAAAGGCCTTAAAAGTTTTAGATGTTCAATATCTGAGTGCTTGAGATTGTGTGTTTTTACACTTTTTCGTAGTAAAATGTGACTGAGCTATTCTGTTGCTACGGGTGGTCAAATATGGATATAACAATCAGAAACGAAAGGGAAAGCGATTATAGAGCGGTTGAGGGAGTCGTCCGAGAAGCTTTTTGGAATCTTTATGTTCCGGGATGCGACGAACATTTTATTTTGCATAATCTTAGAAAAAGCAGCGATTTCATTCACGAACTTGACTTTGTTGCAGAGAACGAAGGGCAGATTGTTGGACAGATTGTTTACAGTCGGGGAGTGATAAAAGACAAAAACGGCGGCGAGAAAAAAGTCATAAGCTTTGGACCCGTAAGCGTTTTACCGGCTTTTCAAAAACAGGGAATTGGAAGTTCGTTGATTACGCATACCATCAATCTGGCGAGGGCTATGGGTTCCCTCGCGATTTGCATCTACGGGGATCCCAGATATTATAGTCGTTTCGGTTTTAGATGTGGTGAAAAATATGAAGTCAAAACCGCCGATGATAAATATGCATTTGCTTTGCTAGTTTTAGAGTTAAGACGAGGTGCCCTGGACAGCACCGGGGGAAGATTTATCGAGAATATTTCTTTGCAATACGAACCTGATAAATTTGCGGAATATGACGCTACATTTCCCTTCAAAGAGAAGGTTCAGACGGACTCACAACGGGAATTCAAGCTACTCAGCAGTCTCAGGTATTGAGCTGGCTAACCAAACAGGGCTTCTGCTACATATGCCAGCACTGAGAGAGTAAAGATTCAAGGTGTGATTCCCCTAAAGTTACCTACCACTGCACGAACATCGGCATGACAACATGTAGATAGTTGTCTGTGCCAACAGGGCGGAGGACTCCGGGGCTAGAGGAAGTGGTGGTTTCCAGGGCCACTTGTTTTTCATCCAGAACGGATAATACATCCGAAAGATATTTAGCGTTGAAAGCAATCTTGGCCGCCTCGCCGTCTATCAAAGCATCGATCTCCCCCACATTATCGCCGACCTCCTCGGCACGAGCCGATATATTCATCTTGCCCGGTGTAAGCTCAACTCCCGGACTGACTACCAGCCGGACAATACCGCTCCCGTCACGGGCAAAAATGGAGGCCATACGAATAGCCCGTAAGAACTCAGCCACATCAACCACAGCTCTGGTCACGTAGCTCTGTGGTATGAGCTGCGAATAATTGGGGAACGCCCCCTGAATAAGCTGCGATACCATCTCTATATTCTTGAGCTTAAACAAAACCTGGCTTTTCTGCTGATTGACCGTAATCTCCACCGGTTCTTCCTGGTCCGAAAGAAATCGGCCTAACTCATTCAAGGCTCGCGCCGGGACAATTATAGAAGTTTTATTCTTTACGGCGGACATTAGAGAAGTATCATGTACCGCCAGCCTGAAGCCGTCCGCAGCCGCCATAGCCAGCTTGTCCCCGTCGAACTCAAGCTGGACACCGGTGAGCACGGGCCTCGATTCCTCCGTCGCAGCTGCAAATGTCACCTGGTTTATTCCATTACTGAGCGCCTGGATTTCAATTTTAGTAGCCAGCCCGTCGGCGACCCTGGGAATTGGCGGAAAATCCTGAGCATCGAGCCCATTTATTCTAGCCTCAAATCGAGCACATTTCAGCTGGAGGGTCCGCTGTGTCAATGCAATGTCGATTTTATCGTTGGGGAGTGAATTGATGAACTCAGTCAGGATTCTGGCGGGTATGGTTATGGATCCTTCTTCCTCTATTTTAGCTCCAAGCCAGCAGCTAATGGCTATTTCTAAATTGGTGGCTGCCAGCTTAAGACGCGATTGGTCCGTGGCTATCAAGACATTCTGAGTAATCGGCAGCGTACTTCTGGTGGCTACAGCCCGACTGACTATACCTAAGCCTTTACTCAAATTTTCTTGAAGGCAGGATAGTTTCATATCACACCCCCCGACAGTTGTAGGTCAAAGTATACGCCGACAACAGGGGCAAGTCAACGGTTTTTACGCCTGCTTTGATATAAAAATCCGTACGTAAAAATGTGCTTAGATGCGTCCGCTGCCGGATGCCCGGCTACTCAAGATTGATTGTTCCGCTCTTGCCACCGCTCTTTTTAACCAGTCTAATGTTTTCTAATCGCATGGTCTGGTCCACCGCCTTGCACATATCGTATATGGTTAGCCCGCTGACTGCCACGGCGGTTAAGGCTTCCATTTCAAATCCCGTCTTGCCGCTTCCCTTTGCCCTGGCGATTATCTGCACAGCAGACGCTTTCTTGTCCAAAGCAAAGTCGATAGCTACATCTTCTATTAGCAACGGATGGCACAGCGGAATCAGCCTGTAAGTTTCTTTAGCCGCCATGATGCCGGCTACGCGCGCCGTTGACAGAACGTCTCCCTTGGGTAATTTGCCTTTCTCCAGTAAATCCAGTGTTTTTATCTGCATGGACACGTACCCTCTGGCCTCTGCCATTCTGGTTGTAACCGGCTTGCCCCCGATGTCTACCATGCGAATATCTGAAGTAGAACTCATATCAACCTCCCACCTGCGACATGAGACGTTTCCTGGAAGTCCGTCCGGCGGTTAGACCGTGCTTATGCGGCTTGGCGTGTATGGCTCCTACAATTACTTTCTTTAGCTCTGCGTCAGAAGCGCCACGGCGCAACGGCCCCCGAAGATCAGCCTCCCTATCGTCGAGTAGACATGGACGAAGCTTACCTTCCGCGGTCAGCCGCAGCCGATTGCAGCTAAAGCAGAAGTGCTGGCTAATCGGTGCGATGAAACCCACCGTACCGCTGGCCTGAGAAAACCGATAGTACCTGGCCGGGCCGTTACCGGTTATAGGTAAGCTGGGCTCAAGAACGCCAAGCTCCTTCAGCTTTTCCCCAACTTCATCGGCAGAAACGAACCCGGGATGAAGATTTGCCCCAGCTCCCACTGAATGACCGTCGGGAGGATTGTCTGTGACAAAAGGCATCAGCTCGATAAACCGGACGTGCCACCCCTGTGTAATAGTTAGCCTGGCGAAATCAATGACCTCGTCATCATTTATTCCCCGCATTACCACTGTATTAACCTTCACCGGATTGAGCCCGCAGCCTTTAGCCGTCTCAATACCATTCAATACATCATGAAGCTTATTATGACGGGTAATACGCTCGAACCTGGCTTCATTTAACGAGTCCAGACTTACGTTGACCCGCTTTAATCCAGCCCCTTTTAGCTCAGCAGCGTAATCCTTCAACAAGATTCCATTGGTGGTCAGGGATATGTCATCTATGCCTTTGATTCCGGCTAGCATCGCTATAAGTTCTTTCAACCTGGCTCTAACCAGTGGTTCGCCGCCGGTAATTCTGACCTTATTAATGCCCAGCTCAGCAGCCAGAGCTGCAACCCTGGCAATCTCCTCATAGCTCAGTATTTCGCTGTGAGCAATCAGTTCAACACCTTCCGGCGGCATGCAATATATACAGCGCAGGTTGCAGCGGTCAGTAACTGATATTCTTAAGTAGTTTATGGGACGGTTAAAAGGGTCGGAAACACAAGTCATAATTTTAATTCTTCCGCAATTTTATCTAAAATATGGTAAGCTTCGCGAGCTGCTTTCCCGCGATGGCTGATCTGGTTTTTTATTTCGAGCGGTAGCTCCGCCATTGTTTTGCCCAGATCAGGAAGATAGAAAACAGGGTCATAGCCGAACCCTTTTTCTCCCCGGGGCTCCAGTGCAATCTGGCCTGCGCACTCTCCGTAGCAAAGCTCCGTCTTTCTATTTGGTCTGGCTACTGCGATTACGCACTTGAAATGCGCTGTCCGCTTCTCCAGAGGTATGCCATTGAGCCTGGCCAGAAGATGTTCAATCCGTTCCTTATCGCCGGCTGTTTCCCCGGCGGCGCGGGCGGAACGTATACCTGGTTCACCACCCAGTACATCGACTTCTAAACCGGAATCATCAGCTAGCGTGATTGCTTTACTTACCCGGGCGAAAGACTCAGCTTTTATGATGGCGTTCTGCTCGTAGCTCGGGTAGTCCTCCTTTACCTGTATATTAACACCCAGTTCTTGCGGTGTCACCAGTTCGAACGGCAGACCGTGAAGCAGGCTGCTATATTCTCTTATTTTCCCACGGTTGGTAGTCGCCAGCAGTAGCTTGGGCATAGCTACCGCCTAGATTTTCTTGAACCGCCCTTTAAGCTTCCTCATCACCTCAGGCATGGTGGTATATTCCATTTCCTCCAGCGGCAGGCGGTGAGGCTCAAAGGGCCCGTGGTACCGCAATATGTCGGCAATTATATTTGCTTCCTGGCGGGCTTTGTCGAAAGCCGGGTCATCGAACATATCGCGAGGTCCAACCAGCTTACCACCAGCAAGTTGGAAACCGGCGGCAATCACCCTGGGTGGACCGTCGAAGCGCGAAGGATTACTGTCCCTGACTGCCACTGGCATAAGCGGACCATTGTGCGAGCCACGCATCCAGCCCTCTACGATATGTGGGTGGGCAAAGGGTTCCAGTATCTCGCCAACGGCCGGGAAATGACCCTGCGAACGGCAGATGCATACCGGGTCGTCCTTACCAACATATCTGCCGGCAATCAAAGCCAGTTTCTGCGTCGATGATACCGCGGCTATGTCACCGCTCTGCCTATGGTAAACGGCTTTAACGGCAAAACGTGTCGGCGCGCCAATAAAGATGAGCATATCGTAAATTTCTTCTGGTATATTGAATAGTATTTTCTGGTTTTCTTTGACATCATGGACTTCGAAGGTGAAACCGCCGTGCATATTGTTGGCGATGACCAGGCCGATGGTGTTGAACGGGTCAGCAAATATCTTGTATAGGGGTAGATTCCAGGCGCCTGAGGCCGTCTTATCCGCCATAAAAATGATAATAGTCTCGGCCTCCCGTTCTTCGATTTCCATTTCGGCCACGCCCGGACCCATCCCCTTGACATTCCCCGAGAAGGCATCGCTCAGCATGTCCTGGCCGGCACCATGCAGCTTCAGCTTTTTAGCTATGTTGGTACAATCGACAAAGGTGTCCCAGGCCAGCTTATGTACTTTTTCGTTGTCCTCACCATGTTTATGTGTCATTATCAACTGGAGGTCATCGCCACAACGCGTGACGTGATAGTCAATCAGAAATCCTGATTTTTTGGCCTTAGCCATGCTTTTTTCAGCTGCATCCAGAAGTTGCGGATGCGAGCTGGAATGGCCTACGTAGCCGCCTACATCGGCCTTTATCACGCTCAGAGTTAACTTCATCTTGCCCCCTTCATAATTAATTCAGTTAACATTGGATTTCATATTCGAACGTAATTTGCATTCTGATATTTGATATTTGATTTTCTTTCACACCATCGCCGGTAATCGGTATTCACCGAATACCTTACGCAGTACATCACAGGTCTCACCTAGCGTCGCATAAGCGCCCACTGCTTCAACTAGATAAGGCATTAAATTTTCGTCCCGGCTCGCCGCCTGCCGTAATGCTTCCAGCCTGGCTGAAACCAGCTCATTATCTCGTTCCCGACGCAGTCTGCTGAGCCTCGCCAGTTGCCTTTTCTCGCCTTCTTTATCCATTTCCAGAATTGGAATGCTTATCGGCTGGTCGGAAGCATATTCGTTGACGCCCACAATAATTCTTTGTTTACCGTCTATCTCCTTCTGATATCGATAGGCGGAGTCGGCGATCTCGCGATGAAAGAAGCCGGTTTCGATAGCAGGCAGAACTCCGCCCAGCGAATCTATTTTGGCGAAATACTCGTAAACTGCTTTCTCGGTCTTGTTCGTTAGATGTTCCAGAAAATAGCTGCCGCCAAGCGGATCAATTGTGTTAGCCACACCGCTCTCGTGGGCAATAATCTGCTGCGTGCGCAGCGCAATGGTTACGGCTTTCTGGGAAGGCAGGGCTAAGGCTTCATCCATTGAGTTGGTGTGCAGTGACTGCGTCCCTCCCAGTGCTGCTGCCAGCGCCTGAATGGTGGTGCGGACAATGTTATTTTCCGGCTGCTGTGCACTGAGTGAACAACCTGCCGTCTGAGTATGAAAGCGGAGCCACTGCGACCGCTCACCGCCGTTAAACCGCCCCTTCATTTCGCGCGCCCAGATGCGGCGGGCAGCACGGAACTTGGCTATCTCCTCAAAGAAATCATTGTGGCAGTTGAAAAAGAAGCTCAACCTGGGAGCAAAATCATCCACTTTAAGGCCGCGGTCCATTCCCGCCTGCACATAAACCAGGCCGTCAGCTAAGGTGAAGGCCAATTCCTGAACAGCTGTGGCGCCGGCCTCGCGTATATGGTAGCCGCTGATGCTGATGGTATTCCACCTCGGCACCCGCTTCATGCCAAACTCAAAGGTATCGACGATAAGCCGCATCGACGGCTTCGGTGGAAATATAAAAGCGTTCTGCGCCATATATTCTTTTAGAATATCGTTCTGAATCGTGCCTCCCAGTTTGTCCAGCGGAATACCCCGCTTTTGCGCGTTGGCCAGGTACATAGCCCAGATAACCGCCGCCGGCCCGTTTATGGTCATAGAGGTCGTAATCTTATCCACAGGTATGCCGGCAAATAATATCTCCATATCCGCCAGTGATGACACGGCCACGCCGCATTTACCGAACTCGCCCTTTGCCTCGGCGTCATCGGTGTCGTAACCATTTAAAGTGGGAAAGTCAAAAGCGACGCTCAGGCCTGTTTCCCCGTGTCCCAGAAGATATTTGTAGCGGGCATTGGTCTCTTCGGCGCAGCCGAAGCCGGCAAACATACGCATTGTCCATAGC
>CAYPRI010000026.1:16986-21088 GCA_964413085.1 uncultured Dehalococcoidales bacterium | reverse complement strand
GTTCCACGAAAGCGGCTACCTTCAGCGGCCCGTTAAATCGAAATAATGAGCGAACTGGCTTTTTTCAATATGCTGCTGGCTGCCTGGTTCGCGCTGGCAGTCATAATTTTCATTGCATTGTTCTTCATCGTGGCGCCGTACGGCCGGCATACCCGGCGTAGCTGGGGACCGCAAATAGGCGATAAGCTGGGCTGGATTATCATGGAGGCGCCGTCGCCGCTGCTGTTCGCCGCTTTTTTCGTGCTGGGCATTCAACAGATCAGCCTGACCGCCGTGGCCTTTCTGATTTTGTGGGAGTGGCACTATGTGCACCGGGCTTTTATCTATCCCTTCACCAGGCGGGCCGGGGCCAGCGGCATGGCGGTGACGGTGGTCAGCCTTGGCTTCCTGTTCAATATCGGCAATGCTTATCTCAACGGCCGATACCTGTTTACCCTGTCCGGCGGCTATGGAAACGCCTGGCTGCTGACGCCGCAGTTTATTATCGGCGCAGCGCTGTTTGTAGCAGGTTTCGTTATCAACCGCTGGGCGGACACCAGCCTGAGAAACCTGCGGCAGCCGGGAGAAAGCGGCTACAAGATACCGGTGGGTGGGCTGTACCGGTGGATATCCTGTCCCAACTATTTCGGTGAGATGTTGACCTGGGCCGGCTGGGCGGTGGCCACCTGGTCGCTGCCGGGGCTGGCCTTTGCCGTGTTTACGGTGGCCAACCTGGCGCCTCGGGCCAGGGCACACCATTTATGGTACAGGCAGCATTTCGCTGACTACCCGGAGAAGCGCAAGGCGCTGGTGCCAGCCATCTGGTAAGTTAAAGGTTCCCCCTCCCTCTAACTCCCTCCCGCCAGGGGAGGGAGGATTCTTTTTAAGACCACGTTTCAGGGAGGGAGAATATTTTTTCAGGAGCAATGAAGGAGTACAAAAGGGACGCGGCACTATTAAAAAATTATTCCCTCTCCCTTGATGGGAGAGGGTCAGGGTGAGGGTGAAAAAACTACCTGTCATCGCGAGCCAAGCGTGGCGATCTCATCAATAAATAAAACTTCGGGTAATAAGGATGAGATTGCCACGGTCCCGATTTAATCGGGACCTCGCAATGACAGCGAGAAAAAGTAGGGAGTTTAAGAGGGGCGCGGCCCTCTTAAAGTATTTTCTACCTCTTCTCTCTCAAGCGCCAGATAATGAGCAGGTTCTGCCGGCTGGTGTCGAGGCTTTGTCCCACGCAGAAAATTTGCATTATCTCCCACCCTTCCTTCCACCGCTTATCTAAAACAGCATCCACGTTCTTCTTCCACTGTTCCTCTCTGCCCTCAAGAATCCCCTGAAGCGATATAATGCTTACCTCATACATTGTCACCATGGCCTTAACCTCTCCGAACCATTATTGTACCTGCTGTGCCGCCAGCTCCTCAATAACCTGTCTCTGCCTTGGCTCCTGTTTATACACACGCCAGTTCGCCCGGTACCAGCGGAAGGGCCTCTCGGCATGTGACATGACCCCGACCCTCAAGTCGAGCGGGCTGTCCGTCTCCCAGTACGCCGCGTCTATTCCGGCCAGTGGCGTGCCGGCTGTTATCTCAATTTCATAGTGGTCGCGCGGCTGTCCCTCGGGCAGCCTCCCCTGAACGTAAATATCCCAGTTCACCTGTACGGATGTCTGCGGCGCCGCGCTTGTCCGCAGGTAAAGCCGGCAGTTGGACGGGTCGTCGGGACTCAGCCAGCGCGCTTCAATAATTTTTGTCAGCAGCGGCAATGAATTTTCTTTGGTCACGTCAAATCGGCTCCTGAGCTGGTTTTCATAGGTCGGAGGCACATAGTCCACTGTGTCCTCCCACTCCTGCCACCTGAGCGATGTGTTCCAGTGCGCCAGGTAGCTGCTCTGGCCCAGGACATCGCCGACCGTCTCCTGCCAGGTATCGGTCCCCAGCAGCAGGCCAGACTTATGCTGCCAGTCACCGCTTCTGACCTCTACCGAGTACGGAACGGTATTACCGAAGATATAGTTGAGTATCTGGACAGCCAGTGAATCGGCCACCGCCGGTATGGTGGTAAATTCGCTGTGGCCGTGCTGTCCGTAGTAAATAACATCGGCGCCATCCGCATATTGTGCTGACATAGGCAGCGCGCCATCGTCCATGTCACGCGGGTAGGGGTCGAAGCCGCCGTAATCGAACTGCGGGCTCTGCGGTGAGCTCTCACCGGAAATAAATGCCAGCCAGTGCATGTTCTGGCCTACCCATTTGCCGTCGGCCGAGCTGTCCCAGCTGCCTACCGACTCGCAGACGCCGTGGTCGGATATTATCAACCAGCTGGCCCGGCAGAAGTCGCTGAACGAACTGCCGCCGACGAGCGCATAGTTATTCATGGGCTTGACCGGCGTATTGATGGTCACCACCATGGCCGTTTTTGTGGCCAGGTCGCCCACGTTATGGGCCACGGCGTAGAGAGCTGACTTACCGCCCATGCTGTGCCCGATGAATATCAGGTTCTTCTTGCCGGCGAAGTGTGTATCTATGGTATCGGCGATGTTTTGCGCCCAGGTCTGGACGTCATCATTGTTGGGATAACAGCGGTTGAGCATGTCGAACTTTATTTCCACGCCGGGATTGGCCTGCTGGTACCTGCTTATATAGTCGGGCAGCTTCTCCCGGATTAAATCGGACAGTAGCTGCGGCCCGCAGGGATTGCCGCCCGCGCCGTGGAGAAAGACGAAGTTCAGTTCCTTAACGGTTGGAGTGGCAGCTGAGGCGGTGGAGCCGGCAAAGGCCAGCTGCAGGCACAGCACCATAATAATGGCGATTGATAGATATTTTGAGATTCTTGTCAATTTTGACATGACGGTATCAAGGATAGCACATACCGGGCAGGCATGTCATAGGCAGTGCTGCCCGGGCGAGTGCTTAAGATTTAGTGTTTCCGTTGAGGTCAGGCTTTCAGGACGGCGCGGGCCCTGAGGAAGCGCATAAGGCGTTCGCGGGTGACCATTCCCAGCAGCTTCTGGTCCTGTAATACCGGTATCTGGTCAATGTCGTAATCGTCCATCTGCTCCAGCAGGTCCACCGCCGGATGGTCGGGTGTAGCCGTCTTAAGCAGGCCGGCGGGCGTCATGATGTCGCTGATGCGCGTTGTCTTCCAGTTGCTGGGATGTATCTGTGTATCGCCCAGCGTGACTATTCCGTGAAGATTACCGTCTTCTATGTCTACAAAGGTGTGCTGGCCGGAGTTTATTATATAATCGCGGACGAGGTCGAAGGTCAGCTGTTGCTTCAGAGGTGTATAGTCATCGGTCATCAGGTCCTGAGCCGTCATGCCGCGAAGTGCATCGCGTATGAGGACCTGCCGGCGACAGGCTGTGGCTGCATCCGTCAGAAACCAGCCGAAGGCGACCGTAGCTATGCCGGCAAACCAGTCGCGGGGGTGGGGAAAGATAAGGATTATGAAACCGGCGGCGATGACCACAAAGCCGATAATCCAGCCTGTAAAAGTTGATATCCGCGTGGCCATGGCGTAGTCGTTGGTGGCCACCTGAAGTATGGCGCGCAGGACCCAGCCGCCATCGAGAGGCAGTGCCGGAATGATATTGAACAGGGCGACCATTATATTGAAATAAGAGACCCACTGCATGAGGTCGGCGGCCATGAGGCTGCCGAGGCTAAACAGAAGGAAAAAGATGCCGTAAAAGAAGCCGGCGATGACGAAGTTGGCCGCAGGACCGGTTGCTGCCATCATAATGGAGGGGACAGGGTGGATATCCTGTTCGGACAGGCGCGACAAGCTGCCGAAGGCGTAAAGGGTGACGCTTTTTACCGGCATGCGCCGGTTGGCGGCAACGGTGCACTGCGCCAGGACGCGGGCGCAGATTGAGCCGAAGAAGAGGACGGCGGCGATTATGCCCAGTAGGACGTTTTGCCACCAGGGATAAATTCCTCGGAGTGTGAAGACCAGCGTCAGAACTATCAGAACAGCAGCGACGAACCAGGTGCTGTGCATGCGGACCGGTACGCCGAAATATTCGCCTAGCTTTATTGAACCTGTCATACTTTCAACCTGAAAATGTTATTACAGTATAAACTAATGAACTTAAAAGTTAAATTATCACCCTCAC
>CAYPRI010000026.1:0-16886 GCA_964413085.1 uncultured Dehalococcoidales bacterium | reverse complement strand
TTCTATTGACTTTTATAACTGGCAGTAGCAAAATGGGC
The DNA here is from genome assembly GCA_964413085.1 of uncultured Dehalococcoidales bacterium. Classification (GTDB taxonomy): domain Bacteria; phylum Chloroflexota; class Dehalococcoidia; order GIF9; family UBA5629; genus 9FT-COMBO-48-23. The sequence continues at coordinate 16,848 of CAYPRI010000026.1, read as the reverse complement.
TTTCAATTCATGTAAAAAGGAGAAAAATGCCTGTTATAAGAACACCCGAAGAACGTTTTGCCAGGTTACCTGACTTCCCCTATGCCCCTCACTACATCGATATAAAAGGAGTGCGGGTGCATTATGTAGATGAGGGAAAGGGGGAGACTATACTTTGCCTGCACGGCGAACCATCGTGGTCATTTCTATACCGCAAGATGATTAAGATTCTCTCGGCTGGGCACCGCGTTGTGGCTCTAGATTTCATCGGTTTCGGCCGTTCGGATAAATTCACCGAGCCTGAAGCCTATACGTTTCAAATGCACAAGGAAACCTTGAAAGACTTCATCCGCAAATTGAACCTGGAGAAAATAACGGTGGTGGTACAGGACTGGGGAGGGTTGATCGGCCTGGCTACGGTGGCTGACATACCGGAACGGTTTGCCCGTCTGGTTATCATGAATACGGGCCTGCCGACCGGTAAGGGAAAACCCAGCGAAGCTTTTCTGGCGTGGCGTAGTTATGTGGAGAGCCATCCTGATTTGCCTATCGGACAATCGATACTGAATGGCACAGCGCACCCGGAGAAGATTACCAGGGAAATCGTAGCCGCCTATGAGGCGCCGTTTCCTGATGTCTCATATAAGGCCGGGGCAGCGGCATGGCCGTTGCAGGTACCCATCAGCCCGGAAGACGAGGCGGCTGCTGAAATGAGGCACGCCCGGGAGGTTCTTGCCAAATGGAACAAGCCGGCGCTGGTCATGTTTTCTGACAAAGATCCCATTACCGGAGGCGGCGATAAATTTTTCCGCGCTCTAATACCTACAGCTAAGGAGCAGCCAGAGATTGTAATTAAGGATGCGGGGCACTTTCTCCAAGAGGAAAAAGGTGAGGAAATATCTCAATATATAATGGACTTCATGAAAAGGACGCCCATTAAATGACCGGGAGTGTGCTATGAAAGTTATGGTTGAGGACGAGGCCATTGAAATAATCAGAATGGAACTGGGCCCCTGGGGCACCAATGCCTATATCGTCATTTGCCAGGCCACCGACGAAAGCCTGCTGGTTGACGCGCCGGGCGACGCCGATAAAATAATTCAGCAGCTGTCGGGGACCAAGCCCAAGTATATACTGCTGACGCACAACCACATCGACCATGTCGGCGCGCTCAGGGAGCTGAAATTTCAGTTGAGGATTCCGCTGGCGGTACATCCAGCTGATGCTTCGAACCTGGGAATTAAACCGGATGTGGAACTCAGGGACGGCAGCAGTATTAAGGTCGGCCGGCTAAGCCTGAAGGTGCTTCATACGCCGGGACATACGCCGGGCAGCGTGTGCTTTTTATCGGGTCAAAATTTGATAGCGGGAGACACCATTTTCCCGGGCGGGCCGGGCAAGACGGGCAGCCCCGCCGACTTCAAGCAGATTGTGAAGTCCATCGAGAGCAAAATCTTAGTACTGCCCGATGATACGCGCGTATTTCCCGGTCACGGTGAGCCGACGGCGCTGGGGAAAGAGAAGAAGGAGTTCGCCGCTTTTACATCCAGGCAGCACGACCCGGTGCTGTGCGGTGACGTGCTGTGGCTGTCTTCTTAAAACCTACTAACATATGTCAGCCCTGTAGCCCCGAGGCTTTAGCCTCGGGGGCCCGACCCTAAAGGGTCGGGACTACATGCGTGCTCGAACCTACCACCAGATCTCGGCGCGGTAGAAGGCCTCGGCCAGCTTGAAGCTCTGGCCCTTGGCAAAGCCCTCGTATCTCTGCCTCAGAAAATCGCCCCACTCCTTGGAGAAGTGGCCCACCTGGCTGTGGTGGCAGCGCAGTGCGGCTATCTTAAGGTCGTAGGTATCTGTAATATCGCTGAAGTAGTTCGGTTCCTCGGCTCCCCAGAGCAGTATTTCTTTTACCTTGTGAGGCTCGAGCCCTTCTTTCAGCATGTCGAGATATGCCAGCCGGTCGCGGGCGTATGGGAAAACGGCGTCCAATACCACCTGCCCGGTGATGCGGTGGTCTCGGTGCCAGATATATCGACGGTATGGGTCGGTGCTGGCCACCACGTCCGGCCGGTAAATTCGAATCTGGCGGACGATTTCCTTGCGGAATTCTGGCGTGTCCTCCAGCGACTGGTCGTCGTGTCGTAAAAATACGACCTCATCCACGCCCACCGTCTCGGCGGCGGCTATCTGTTCCTTTTCGCGGATTTCAGCCAGTTTCTCAGGCTTCATCTTGGGGTCGTCGGTGCCCTTGTTGCCGTTGGTGCAGACCACGTAAACAACTTTTTTACCTTCGCGCGTCCATTTAGCCACGGTGCCGGCCACGCCGAATTCGGCATCGTCGGCGTGCGACGTAATCACCATTGCGTAGTATTTCGGTTTCGCCATGTTTCAAGCCTCCGGAGTAAAGGTGTTATCTAAAATTGTACGATACTATCGGTGCTGATACAATGGACAAAGGTAAAAAGTTTAGCGCCAAAAGCTGAAAATGAGCCTTAAAATAACTGTTAGGAACTGCCGGCCAGATAACACTAATGACGCCGTTGCTTACGAACGACTCAAAGATGGGGCTGTCTTTGCCCACCTGCTGACCAGGCCCGGATATGACATAACAAGTAATCTTTTCTTTGCCGCGGGTGGAGGTGCCATCATCGGCTTTGTCAACGTAGTGCCGGAACTGGGCATAGACCGGGCCGTGCTCGACTATGCCGTCAGCCCCACAAGCGAAATAAAAATGGTAATTCCCCCGCTTATTAAGTCGGCACTGAAAAGGGGGCGAGAAATAGGAGCGGCGGTGGCCCATGTGGGCGTTCCGCACCTGGAATCGGCGCCTGCTGAGACGCTGCTGGAGTTGGGATTCGGGCCGGTGCGGCGGTTCTGCGACCTGCAGTTGAACATTTCCGAGACAGACCTAGAAGGTGCCGATAGGATGGACTGGGAGCACAGGTATTTCAGTGACGGTGATATGCAGCTGCTCTCAGACATTCAGAACCGCTGCTTTGCCGGCGAGTGGGGCTATAATCCGAACACCGTAGAAGATACCGCCTGGCAATTAAGAGTAAGAAACAACTGTCCTGAAGATATTGTCCTGGCGCTGGACAAAGGAGTGGTAATCGGCTACTGCTGGAAGGAATCCGAATGCGGTGTGGATCATTCGACAGGCGTGCCTAAGGGACGGATATATATGCTGGGAGTGGACCGGCATTATCGGGGCAAAGGCCTGGGCCGGCAGCTACTGCTGATGGGGCTGGCTCACTTAAAGAAGCAAGGATGTGGACTGATAGAGATAACTGTGGATACTCAGAATACGATGGCCATTGCGCTTTATCAGTCGCTCGGTTTTCATATATGCCGTGAGACGGTGTGGTATGAGAGAAGCCTGCATTGAAGCGTGGAATAGAGGGGGCCCGCCGTGCTTACGGGGGCTCAGACGATTACGTCCTGAATTTGGCTTTCCGCGCGAGCGATATTGGTCACGAACTCACGTCGCAGGCGTTTGTGCTCCGCGCTGTCGAGAATGCGCTGCAGGCTTGCCAGGTCCTGTAGCTCTATCATGATCGTCTTTTCCGGCCAGCCCACCAGCTTGTCCGCGTATACATGGTAATCTTTAACGCCGGTCTGGCCTGTCCAGAATTTCCTGGCCTTATCGGCAATGAACCGGTCTAGTTCCTCCTCCTGTCCAGGTACGGGATCGCAATAAATGCTGAAATACACCATTTTCGTTAGTCCTCCTTTCTTTGATGACCTGCCCCCAAAATATTTGGTGTGGCGGTCCCCCTCCATGTCGGCAAATAATAGCAGGGAAATGTGAAAATATGATGAAGAAAGGCGGCTAATTTTGTGAAAATTTATGGATGAATTCCCCTTATGTCCAGTTGAATATTATTCGTTATCTCGCCCCGGACTGTCGTAGGTTGACAAATTACTGAAACAGGACTATATTCAGCCTGCAAGTATCTGGGGGGCTACTTGCCATCGACTACTTCGGGGCAAAGAAATATGGGGGCAACGTAGGGCACCGGGATCGCCGGATGAGGCGATAACCGGTGCCCTTTTTGTTTTGTTGAGCGCGTAAAAGCAAATAGACCAAAGTTATACTGAAATCCGGATGGGAGCTTAAATTTTGGAGCAGCCGATTCGGTTTTGCATCACTACTGACGGTTTACGTCTGGCTTATTCTGTTGCGGGTCAGGGGCCTGCCTTCATTGTGCCGCCACCATGGATCAGCCATCAAGAGTTGGCACGGCAAGATTTAAAGACACGGCATTTTTTTGAAAGAGTGGCGCGTAATCATACTTTGGTGGGCTACGATCGGCCAGGCACGGGTCTTTCCGACCGGAGCCGGACGGACTTCTCACTGGATTTGGAAGTCCTGGACCTGGAAACAGTTATTGATCATCTTAAACTTAAACGCCTGGCGCTAATGGGCTACTCTTTTGGTGGTCCTATCGCTATAGCCTACGCTGCCAGACATCCCCGACGCGTCAGTCACCTGATCCTATATGGTACTTATGCACGTGGCGCAGCCATCACCACAGAAGAGATTAAAGCCTCTTTAATTTCCTTGGTACGTGCTCACTGGGGGATCGGTTCGAAAGCGCTCGCTGATATTTTTGAACCTGGTGCCGATGCTACCAGTATTGAAATGTGGGCGAGATACCAGCGCGCATGTGCCAGCCCGGAGATAGCCGCCAGAATACTAGATCTTGTTTATAAAGCTGATGTAGCGCACCTCCTTCCCGATATCAAGGTGCCGACACTGGTGCTCCATCGCCATCAAGACCGCGCTATGCCATTCCGGCTTGGTAGAGAACTGGCATCGTTAATACCGAATGCGCACTTCGTTCCCCTGGAGGGAAGAGACCATCAGCCTATGCTCGGCGACTCCGATTCAGTGTCGCGCGCCATTGCCGAGTTTCTGGGAGACCGCGTCACCACTGGTCAGGCGGTACCCTCTGAGCGGCAGCCATCGCATGCATTTATCGCGGCTGTAGATGACCCTGTAGCAAGCGAGGCACGGTCGTTCATAGCTGCCTTGAATAGTGTCTCCTTGTCGCGGTATCGCATCGTTGGAGACTACACCAGATATGAGGAAACTATACTCAACACATTGAAGGATGTCCGGCAGAAGATTGCGGCTGGGTTTGAACGACCGAGCCGAAAGCGAGAGAACTATCTTATCTGGGCAGCACCCGGTAGTGGCAAAACCTATTTCGTCCAACAGGTGGCGGCGTCACTGCCACAGCCTATCAATTATCAAGAATGCAACCTGGCTAAACACAGCCGCCAGAATTTCCTCTCCAGCCTGGCTAAACTAGATGGTGAGAACAAACCATGCCTCTGCCTGATTGATGAGATAGATGCCAAACCTGGAGATGCCTGGCCCTATGAGGTGCTATTGCCCCATCTGGATGCCAATGTCGAAAAGGGTGCGCAGTTCGCCTTCGTCCTTTCCGGCAGCTCCGGCTCCAGTCTTGCTGAGATGAAGAAGCAGATGGCGTCACGGCCCAAGGGTGCCGACCTGTTGACCCGCATTCCAGCGGGAAATGAGTACGAGATTCCACCGATGAATCTTGGAGACCGAGTATTAGTCGTCCTGAGCCAGTTCCGGCAGGCAGGTAAGGAGACAGGTCGGGAAATTCAGACGGTGGAAAAGCTTGGCCTGTATTATATAGCTCTTAATTCCCGATTATCGAATGCCCGCCAGCTGCGAGAACTGGCTGTCCGCGCCATCGAGCGCCTACCGACAGGCGAAGACAGAGTGAAGTACGACCATCTGTTCGGGGCCGGAGATCCGGAGAACAAGGCTTTCTGGATGCAGTCACTGCCGGCTGCAACAGACCTTGCCAATAGATTCGTTAGTTTGATAGATTAATCGCAGCGCGGAAAAACTAGATTAACCGGAGCTGCTCGGGAGCGGGTGGCTGGGATGGAATGCACAGCCTGAAATTTAAATCGGCCTCATGCTGCCTGAGCCACTTTTTATGCTGCTTCCAGGCGGGGCAGTAGCGAGAAACCAGTTCCCAGAACTTTTCGGAGTGGTTCATCTCTTTGAGGTGGAGCAGCTCGTGGATGATGACGTATTCGACGACGGGCTCCGGCGCCATAATAAGCCTCCAGTTGAAACTGAGGTTTCTGCCGCGGGAGCAGCTGGCCCACCGTGTCTTTTGACCGCGGATGGCGATCCTGTGGTAGCCGATGCCGATAAGCGAGCTCAACCTGTCTGTTATGCCGGTAAGAATAGCTGCCGCCTCGGTCCGGTACCACTGCTCCAGCGCCGGCTCCAGCCGGGTATTTTCGAATAAATCCGAGCTGACAATAAGCTTGTCTCCGTGGCGGGAGACTCCACCGCGGACTTTTTCCTGTTTCACCAGCATCAGTTCGCGGCCGAGGTAGGGTACCGTATCGCCGGGTACGAGCTGCTTTGGCGGCGGCAGAGATTTCATCCGGCTGAATTTGTTCAGCTGCCTTAATATCCAGTGGCCTTTGGATTCGAGCAGTTCGGGCAGCCTTCGCAGTGGGTAAGAATGAGGCACCGTTACGATAAGGCCGGTCCTCTGGCTGATCTCCAGCCGGAGACGCCGAGCCTGGAAGCTCCGGCGCAGCGTATAGCTGACTATCTGACCGTCGATAGAGGTCTCATGTTGCTCCACAATAGCCGGTTTACGTCTTTTCGGCATGTTAATAGCGTCGGCATGTAAGGGCGTTTAAATTATACGCTCTATATTAAAACATATCAGGGGCGTCATTCCAGCGCCGGGTGCTGAAAAATTAATAGTGAGGTGGCAAAGTGAGGTTGACGGGTTTTACCGAGCGGTCTTTTACGGGAAAAGAGGTTCAGCAGAAGCAGTTGGTTCCCCGACGTAAACTATCTTGTCGCGGTTGACGGCCACAAAATCGAATGTTAATTCGGCATTATCCGATGCGTGTACCACCTGTACCTCAGTCAGGGCGATGAAATTATCGGCTTTGTCCACGACTTCCAGCATCTGCTGCCAGGCTTCGCCGTATATATGACCTTTCAGTACATATGATGGCAGATGTATCTCGGCTGGCAACGGAGTCTTTGGCTTGAGGCGACGGTTGAACCGCCTGTCTTTAAATTCTGAAGTCGCGGGTTTACCATCGCTTTTTTCGCCGACAAAGAGAATACTGGATTTTCTAATGATTGCCTCTCGGGTGCTTTTTTTAGCTCCGTTGGGAAAGGATACTTCGACATCGGCCAGCAGCAGAAATTCCCTTCCCAGTGCCATCGAGTTGGCTGAGACGGTTTGATTGAGCGTGTCAAGTAGGCGCTGATTTGTGCCGCGGTAGGCATATCCGTCAAAGGCACATGTCTCGGTGCAGACCAGCACCTTCACCTGCTTGAGCCGGGCGTTGCTCTCGAGATTATCTTTAAGTTGCGACGTTAACTGTAAAGCCAACGCGATACCTCTCCGTCGGTAAACCTACCTTTTATTGACTCCAGCTATAGTATAACGCTCGTTCACGATGGTGCGAACTAATCGAAAGTACTCTTTTGATTTAGGACAATGGTACTATCTATGGACTCGAACTTGACGGTTTGTATGGATGGAATGTGGCAGGACAGGGAGCGGAAATTAATTAATGGGCAGGGAAATACCGGCGGGGCTGGTGGGTTCGCCGACGTAAATTATCTTGTCACGGTTGACGGCCACAAAATCGAATGTCAGGGCGACCCTGTTCGATGTTCTGAATACTTCTGCGTTGGTGAGGGCGATGAATTTGTCGGCCCTATCGACGACGTCTAATATCTGCTGCCAGGATTCGCCGTATATCTGGCCCCTTAGCTTATATAAAGGCAGGTGTATCTCAGCTGCCAGCGCTGTCTTTGGTCTGAGCCGGTAGGCCAGCTGTCTGTCCTTGTTTTCCGGAATTGGGGCTTGTCCTTCGCTGTTCTCCCCTACGAAAAGGATATTCGATTTTCTAACATTGACCTCCGTCATGCTCTGGTTTTCTCCGTTGGGGAAGGACACCTCAACCTGCGTCAGCGGTAAAAAGTCCTTTCCTATGGCCACCGAATTGGCTACGACGTTTTGATTTAGCGTATCGAGCAATCGGTGATGGCTCATACAGAAGGTGTATCCGTCGAGGGTACAGGTCTCAGTGCAGACGAAAACCTTCACCTGCCTGAGCTTGCCATTGCTCTCCATGGAATCGTTCGGTCGGGGCGACAACTGTAAGGCCAATGTACTTCCTTTCCTTCAGTAACTTACCTTTTGTTAACTTCGAGTACATTATATAGCCCGTTTGCCGCGTGTGAACCCATCAGAGGTACTCATTTTATTCTGACAATGGTACCATCGATGGATTAGTACTTGATGGTTAGTGAGGGCTAAAAAAGATGGGTCAAACTACGGCTTAATGACTACTTTTATGGCTAGCTCCGGATTTATCTGGACCTCGAAGGCTTCCATAATTTTGTCCAGCGGGAACTGATGCGAAATCAAAGGTTTTACGTTTATTTTGCCGCTAGCGATCAGGTCAATCGCCGTTTTTATTTCCTCGCCTATCGGTTTTTGCCCCTGGCTGTATGAGCTTATAAGAGTAAGCTGCTTGTGGACTATATGATTAATATTCAGTGGCACTTCTTGTTCGAAAATACCGACCAGGACAATGCGGCCGCCAGTTCGGGTCATTTCTATGGCCTGCTGCAGGGCAACCGGTACGCCGGAACATTCCATGACGATATCGGCGCAGCCCCCGCCCTTGCCGCTGAAGCTGCGTCCGGTGCCGGTTATATCGATTACCTTTTGCAAAGGGTCCTCTTTGGCGGCGTCGAAAACTACATCGGCGCCCAGCTCTTTTGCCAGTTTCAATCGTTTTTGCGATACCTCGGAGACAATGACCCTGGATACCAGCTGTTTCAGCACCAGCATGACACATAGGCCGATGGTCCCCAGTCCGGTAACGACGGCAGTCTCATAAGGCTTAGGCTTGGCCATCATCACCCAGCGATAGGCCCCCCACATAGGTTCGATTAGGGCTGCTTCTTCCCAGCTCATTGTGTCAGGTATCCTGAATACGTTTTTGTCAAGCACTGCGTCGGGGATAAATACGTATTCGGCATAGGCGCCATTTCTGCCATAGCCGATTAACATATGCCGCTGCATGGCATCGCACATCCAGAATCTGCCGGACTTGCAGTAATCGCATTCGCCACATGGTTTATGGCCAACAGTCGGGCACCACTGGGGCTGCCCACGGAGGCACCAGAAACATTGTCCGCAACCCTGGGGAGCTACGTGAGTCGGGGCTACCAAGGCCACCACACGGTCGCCGATTTTTATAGCCTTAACTTTTTTACCCACCTCGGCCACTTCGCCGGAAAATTCATGGCCCATGACGAAGCCGGGGCGGGCGAAAATGCCCCTCTTGAAGGTATGAACGTCAGAGCCGCAGATACCACATGCCTTGACCCTGATTAAAATATCGGTCGGTTCAATTTTGGGGACTGCGACGTCTTCTACCCTGAAATCTCTGGCTCCGTAGAATACGGCTGCCTTCATGTTTTTCTCCTTTAGGGCGTAATGCAGCTAATTATATCAACTGTCGAGCAGTGTGTAATATTCGCTGAGCATTTTATCGGCTATGGCCGACCAGCTGAAGCCGGCAATTGTTTCCCGTCGGGCTTCAAACAGCTTACCGTCTTCAGGGGCATAGATGAGCCCCGATATTTCACTGGCCAGACTAAGAGGAGAGTTGTCCGCGACGATGCTCCCCATCTCATCGCTTCGAACAATGTTTTTCATGTCGCCGACGTTAGTAGCCAGTATGGGCGTTCCGCAGGCCAGTGATTCCAGCGCCACCATGCCGAAGCTCTCGTAGTATGACGGTATAGCACAGACATCGGCAGCGCTGTAAAACAGCGGCAGCCGGCTTTGGGGTACCGAGCCGAAAAATTTTACGCGCCGTTCGATACCCAGTTCCACAGCCATTTTCTGTAGCGCCTGTCCCTGGCTATCGGCATCGCCGCCGACAACCATCAGTATGGGCGGTTTTTGTCCGTCCAGGTAAGTCATGGCGGTTAACAGCTGCTCAAGCCCTTTCAGCGGGTCCATTCTGCCCACGAAAAGTATAACCTTCTGATGGTCGAGTCCCAGTTCTCGGCGGGCTGTTTCCCTGTCCACAGGCCTGAATAACTCGAGGTTAACACCGCAGGGTATAACTGAAATCTTGTCCGGGGACGTGCCGTAAAACTGCACCAAGCCTTCCGCTTCTCCGGCGGTGGAAGCGATGATGCGCTGGCAGCTGCTGACTACTTCCTTTTCGCTTTCTATCCGCAACTCCGGCTCGTTTTCGCCAATGCCGACCTCGTTCTTGATAGCGCCGAGCGTATGGAACATGACGGCATGAGGCACGCACCACAGTGTTTGCAGTTGTTTGCCGATAAGACCGGACAGCCAGTAGTGGCTGTGTATGACGTCGTATTCGAGCTGGTTATATTTTCTGAAGTTTTCGGCGACACCGGCCAGCTTATGTATGTAATCGTAAATGGCCAGCTTAGGCATGTCCTCATCGGCGCCGGTGTCGAGGTGGATGATTCTGACGTTCGGCCCCAGGTTTATGGGAGGTCCATGCTGCGGCTGATGCGCCTTGGTATATATATCAACGTTGTGCCCTCTACTGGCCAGCTCCGCTGCCACTTCTCTAACGTAAACGTTCATGCCGCCGGTATCCCGGCCGCCAAGCACCGCCAGCGGGCAGCTATGGATGCTAATCATGGCTATGTTCAGTCGTTGAATCATAAATTGGTCCTATGCCACGCAGCTCAATGAGCAGCTGTAAAGCGGTAATTCCTGTCCGCCAAGCTGGTATTTGTAAGCTTCGTCGCCTTTGAGAAAATCGAACCGTTTTTTATGCCGCTCGATGCTGTCTTTGATACATAGCGCCTTTGAAATAACGCCGACGCTGAGCCAGCCGTACTCAGGTTCATAGCCGCTGTTGTACAGATAGACGGTATCATGGTAGTCGAAACACACCGTGGCAGCGACCGGTTTTTTATCAAGCTCCAGTATGTTCAGTCTAAGCAATTTTTTAGACGCCATAGCGCCGGCTATCGACCGGAAAAACGACTCCATTTGAGAAGTCAGGAAAGCGGCTTTATCGGGGCGGCTGTCGCGAAAAAGGCGTAAAAAGATATCTATATCGGCCTGGTTGGCATCGATAGATGTTCGATGTTTAAGGTCTCCTTCTTCGTTCAATCGCCTTAGCTTGCGGTTAAGCTCGTGCCGCTGCTTGCCTGAAAGCAATTTGAGATACTGTTCCCAGCTAGATGGCAGGTTGAGTTCCACGGTGACGTCTTCCTGGTCGCAGGACGCCTGCCATTTGTGTTTAGGTGCGATGTTTATCAGGCTGGTTCGCACCGTTGAATCAGGTCGAAGCGGCGCCAGGTCCAGTCGTCGAACACCCACGGCCTTCAGGTTATCGAGTAAACAGCTAAAAAAAGTATCCTGGCTGCCGTCTGCTACGACGAAGTCAAGGTAATCGCAGACATCTTTGCTGCCGATAAAATATGCTACATCGCCTTTTGTCTGGAGCGGGGAAATGCCGATGATTTTGCCACCCTGTTTGACGGCGCCCAGGTTTAACTTGGCTCCCGAGCCGAACTGCTGCCACCAGACCTTTGACCATTCCGGCGACGAGAAAATCGGAGCCGCGGCCGAACCATTGTAGAGCTTTCCCCAGATGCTGTGTATGGAGTCAAAGCTCTCCGAGCAGAACTCAGAATTCATAGGCATAAACAATTAATTATAACCTGAGCCAATACGATAAGGAAAGTTAATAGTTCAATTTTTTATTTTCCTCCGGGTTGTGGTAGATTAGAGGCTGACCACAGAGGTTCCAGAACTTGTGCAAACTATGGAGGTCTAACTATGAGTTCCAACCATTTCCCAAAGCTTTTTGAGCCGGGCCGAATTGGCACGCTGGAGCTAAAAAACCGACTTATCATGCCGCCAATGGCCACAAATTACGCCTCAAAGGATGGCACCGTAACAGACAGGCAAATAGATTACTATGCGGAGCGGGCTAAGGGCGGTGTAGGGCTTATCATCGTAGAAATATCATGCGTGGAGTCGCCAGTCGGCAGGGGTACGCGCAGGCAGATATGTATTGACGACGATAGATTCGTACCCGGACTGAGCAGGCTGGCCAAAGCAATTAAGAAAAATGGAGCCAAAGCGGCGATACAGCTCCATCATGCTGGCAGACAAACGTCTTCGAGAATTACAGGCCATCAGCCGGTAGCGCCATCACCAATTCCCACTTCGGACGGTGAGCAACCCAGGCCTTTGACACGTGAACAGATAGGTATACTTATAGAAGCATTCGGCGAAGCAGCCGCCAGGGCCAAGAGGGCCGGCTTTGACGGTGTGGAGATACACGGCGCGCACGGTTATTTGATATCCCAGTTTCTATCGCCTCTGTCCAACCATCGGCATGATGATTACGGGGGCAGTCTGGAAAACCGGGCTCGATTTTTACTGGATGTTATCAGGTCTGCCAGAAGCCATGTTGGTAAGGATTATCCGTTGTGGTGCCGGCTCAGTGCTGTGGAGATGGGTGTAGATGGCATCACTGTCGAGGAAACAAGAGTCGTAGCCGAGCTTGCAGAAAAGGCAGGTGTAGATGCAATTCACGTGTCAGCGCATCAGGTCGGTCCGGCGCGAAGACCGCCTATGGCACAGCCAACATGTTACTTTGTCCCCTGGGCGAATGCGATAAAAGAAGTCGTTTCGGTGCCAGTTATCGCTGTTAGTCGGATTCCGCCCGAATTTGCTGAGGACGTTATACGCGACGGCAAGGCTGACTTCATCTCGATCGGCCGGCAACTGCTGGTTGACCCCTATCTGCCGCAAAAAATTCGAGAAGGGAGACTGGAGGACGTTCGGCCATGCATATACTGCTTGACCTGCCTGGACAGCATGGGCTGGAGCCGTGAGGGGGTTCGATGCGTGGTAAACCCGACCCTGGGCAGAGAGAGAGATTCGGAATTTAAACGGGCGAGAAATCCGAAGAAAGTGGTCGTGGTAGGCGGCGGACCGGGTGGTATGGAAGCAGCCAGGGTGGCCGCTTTAAGGGGTCACCAGGTGGTCCTGTTCGACGAGGGCGCGGAGCTGGGCGGGCAGCTTATTATTGCGTCAAAACCACCGTTCAAGGATACGCTGGAGACACTGCGCCGATATCTTGTTTGTCAGGTAGGTAAAGCGGGAATAGAGCTCCGATTGCGACAAAAATTTACACCGGAAAAGATTAACGAGCTCAAAGCTGATGTTGTCATTTTGGCTGCAGGAGTCGGGCCATTCATTCCAGAGATACCGGGAATCCAGAGCAATAAAGTCATCCAGGCCAGCGAAGTGCTCATGGGCGCTGCTACTGGAGACTGCGTGGTAATAATCGGCGGCGAGCTTGTAGGCTGTGAGACGGCGCTGCTTTTGATTGATAAAGGGAAAAAAGTGACTATCATGAGGAGGGGACCGGAACTGGCAACCAAGGTAAATCCGTTTATCCGAGAGCCGATGGTAAACCGGCTGAAGTTTAAAGGCGCCACTATAATCACTGGCATCGATTACAAGGAAATCACCGATGCCGGCGTGGTTATCAGCGACTCCAAAGGTGAAAAAAAGATAATCGAAGCGGACACAGTGGTGCTGGCAGCCGGTTCCGTGCCGAATAACGAACTGGCAGTGGCCTTGAAGGGAAAGGTTAATCGCGTATTATCAGTGGGTGACTGCGTTCAGCCGCGGAGCATAATGGAAGCAATTGAGGAAGGCTACAAAGCGGGGCTGGCCGTATAGGAGATTTTACATTCCATACTAAAAAAGTTTAGGATTTAGCTGTCAGGCTTTTGAGATATTCGGCACGGCGGGTCATAGCTCCCAGAGCTTTTACAGCATTCTCGGGCATGACGTAAGTTGGTATGCCTTTCCTCACGGCCAGTGACATGCCCCGCCGCTGGTCGATTGAATTGCCAGGAATTACGATTATCGGTTTGCGGTTGTGGTCGCGGATGCTCTCCAGTCGGGACAGGAAGGCTTCGTCTTCGATAAAGGCATAGCATATGGTAAGGCACGAGTCCACCGCCTGAGCCATTAACTCCAAACAGGCGGCGTATACCATAGGTCCATCTTCAAAGTCTACCCAGACCAGGTCCACCGGATTACTACGTGCCGGTGAGGGCGGCACCTTATCTTCCAGAAATTCCTGTATCTGGTGCTGGATATGCTCGGGAAGTGGCGATATACGCAGGCCGGCTCTGGCGCAGGCATCGGCAGTTGCCACGGCCCCGCCTCCGGCTTCTATAAGAAGGCCGACTTCTCTACCTGCCGGTAAATACGGGGCGGTAAAAGCCACAGTCATGTCCAGCAGTTCCTCCAGACCCTCGGCCGAGATGATTCCCTTCTGACTGCCGAGCGCTTTAAACAGAGTATAGTTACCTGCCAGTGCCCCCGTATGTGAAGCCGCTGCCCTGGCGCCGAACTCGGAACTGCCGCCTTTCCACACGATAATCGGCTTATGCGGCGAAATTTCCTCCACGAGTCTAAGAAAACGCCGGGGTTGCTTTATTCCTTCGATGTAGGCGGTAAAGACCTTCGTGTCCGGGTCGTTGCCGAAATATTCTAAAAAGTCCTCGACTGCAAGATCGCTCTGGTTGCCGATGCTGACAATGCCGCTGTAGCGTAATCCTCGCTCAGTGCCGACGCGGGTCATGTTCTCGCTCACCCAACCGCTCTGACCCACAAAAGCAATGCCTCCCGGTTCCATTATTACTCTGGCGTAAGGCACGATTGTGTTGATGCGGCCTTTAGCTGAGAAGATGCCCATGCAGTTTGGCCCGACGACTCTAACCCCGCCGCTCCGGGCTGCTTCCACCATCCGATTTTCAAGTTCCTTGCCCTCGGCCCCCAGCTCGCTAAAGCCGACGCTGTGTACGACAGCGAACTTAACACCTTTTTGAGCGCATTCGGACATGGCTTGCGGCACTCCCTGGGCGGGTATGGCGACAACGGCCAGGTCAATTTCCCCGGGCACATCGAGTACCGTGGGATAGGCCTTCAGGGACATTATTTGAGTTTCCTTGCGATTTATAGGATAAATTGTCCCCGGATAGCCGTCCTTGAGCAGGCAGGAAGCGAACATGCCACCGGATTTCATCTCGTCCTGCGAGGCACCGATAATCGCAATCGATTTGGGCTCGAAAAGTCTTTTCAAGTCGGAAGACATGACAGTTATCTGGAAATGGAGAAAGTCAGGTAATAATCGATTTAAATTTGGGATTCTCCAACTTGGAGGGCAAGGCCAGTGCCGCGCGGTCTTTCAGTTTTGGCCCCCTCATTAACCCCGGCGGTTCCAGTTTTGAGAAAGGAGTGCTCGTATATGGAGATTGCCCTTTTGTTCTGGTTCGCAGGGCTTTGACGTACTGGGGATTGTCCTGGAGCCTGGCCACTCGGGGATAGGCTTCGGGTAATTGTCCGTGTCGGCGGCCTGAAAGTTGATAACTAATTATGCTGTTACGGTTCATGTCCAACTTATAGCTGTATAGGTCGTCAAAGGTATTTATGACGCGTCGTGGAGTAGTAGGTTTATCCGCGCCCATCGTCTTGGCGTACGCCAGCAACACAATGCCAAATGGTGTGGTAAAGGGCTCCGGCATGAAGATTAGAGCCAGGGCCAGAGATTGCAGGCCTGCGGAAGTAGCAGATTTAGAATTCATAATAAAGTAACCGAAATATTAAAACCGATTTGTGCGCTTTTGTCAAACTGCGGCGTAATTCTTACTGCAGTTTCTTTTGGAGCCAGCTAATCCGGTTTCTGATTATTCTAGCCGCTTCAGCGCTGCTGCCAATGGAAGTTAAATCGTTGGCCAGTTTTTCGTCGCCGAAAACATGGCGAATCCAGTTGCTGAAGTCATTCTTTAGCGGCGTCACGTGATGCCGATAAGAGTCCTCGGACATGTGTTCCAGGCATTCGGCCAGTTGCTGGATGTTACTTGAAACACAGCCGTCGTTACCGAAGAACCGTTTGTCTCCACTGGCCTCTGAGAGCACCCGGGCCGCATCCTCTCTGCTTCTAACTGCCATAGCTCACCACCTTTGAGCCTTGACCCCAAGGCCGTAATACTTTACAATATGATGTCTTTTGAATAATGAAATCTTTTTCATACAATAAATATTTCGGTCTATAATTTAACCTAACACAGATTATTTATTTTTGTCAAAGACTATTTCGAAAGGACAGTGGTAGCATGGCCAAGTGGACATTCATAACCAATCACGGTTTAGTTTTCGGATACATAGCCAGTAATCCCAGCAGCACGGCCCGTGTAATTGCGCAAACCGTGGGCATAACGGAAAGGAGCACCCACAAAATAATTGCCGACCTGGAGGAGGCCGGCTATATTACCAGGAAGAGAGTGGGCAGAAAAAATCAATATTTGATAAATGCCGACCTGCCGCTTCGTCATCCCAGCCACATGGATACGGCGGTAGGCGAGTTGTTCCAGTTGCTGGCCTGGAAAAAAGCTACGCCGGCCAGAGAACAAATGAAACTGCCTACGGCCATTCCTTAACGCCGCCGGAGATACATGCCTGAATTGGACTCACTTATCAAACGAGCCGCCGCAGATTTATTAAAAAGTAAGCATGCCATTGCCTTGACCGGCGCCGGCATGTCAACCGAATCGGGCATACCCGATTTCCGCGGGCCCAACGGCATCTGGATCAAGAACCCCGAAGCCGAGAGAAAGGCTTACGAGACCTATCATAATTTTTTAAAAGACCCCAAAGCATACTGGCAGGACGTACTCAGTGGGCGGTCCATACTTGGCGATTTAACTTCAGCCAGGCCGAA
>CAYPRI010000025.1:0-22205 GCA_964413085.1 uncultured Dehalococcoidales bacterium | reverse complement strand
CATTTTTCTATGCGAAAACAACATGTACGCTATCTCGCTCAGGTTTGAGGAGTTTATACCGGTCAAGAGTGTGGCCGGCAGAGCCAAGGCCTACGGTATGCCCGGCGTTACTGTCGACGGAAATGATGTCCTGGCCGTATACAAGGCCGTAGGCAAGGCAGCCGCCAGGGCCAGGCGCGGTCTCGGCCCCAGCCTGATTGAGGCCAAAACCTACAGGCTCGCCGGCCATCTATGTGACGACCCCGGATATTACCGTCCACGCGAAGAAGTGGCGGAGCAATGGTCCAAATGCCCTATCCTGAAGTTTAAGGCTCAGTTAGAATCGGAGGGTGTTCTTGGGAGGAACGAGATAGAAAAACTGGAGAGCCAGGTTAAAGAAATAGCGGAAAAGGCGGCGGACTTTGCCAGAAGTAGCCCTCATTTACCAGCGGAAGAAGCTTTTACCGATATTTTCGCTTAGGCAGTAAAAGAATGTTACCTAGAAGGCTTTTTGAACACGGCGCAAAAATCCCTCCGGAACAGAAAAGGTTACCGGGTTATCGGGGCGCCATCAATGAAGCTTTGGCCGAGGAGATGGCACGGGATGACAGTATCATAGTCATGGGGCAGGATGTAGGCAAAGCGCCACCTTTCGGCGTCACCATAGGCCTTCTGGACAAATTCGGGCCGGAACGAGTCCTGGATACCCCGATCTCAGAGATAGTCATGGTAGGAGCAGCGGTAGGCGCCGCCATCGGCGGGATGAGGCCTGTCGTTGAGATGCAGTTCGGCGATTTTCTATCGTGTGCCATCGACCAGGTGGTACACCAGGCAGCCATGCTTCGATACCTGACCGGGGGTCAGGTAAAAGTACCTGTGGTAATCAGGTTACCCTGTGGTGCCGGACAGGGCACAGGTTCTCATCATGCTCAGAGCATGTATTCCTGGTTCGTTCACAGCCCGGGTCTGAGGGTACTTGTTCCATCTACAGCAGCAGACGCCAAAGGTTTGATGAAGACCGCATTGAGGCAGGATAATCCGGTTCTGTTCTTCGAGGAGAAGATTCTATATCGAACCAGATGGGAAGTACCTGCCGAGTATACCGGTGCTGATTTCACCATACCCTTCGGCAAAGCCGAGACAAAGAGGCAGGGAATAGATGTAACGGTAGTGGCCACTTTAGCCATGGTGCACTACGCCATGGAAGCCGCCAAACATCTGGAGGGGGAAGGTGTATCCGTGGAGGTCATTGACCCGCGCACGCTGGCTCCACTGGACACAGAGACAATCCTGGACTCGGTCAGAAAAACCGGCCGTCTGGTGGTGGTAGACGAAGCTTATCTTAGCTGCGGCATCCAGGGCGAGATAATCGCCAGTGTTACGGAAAAAGCTTTCTCTAACTTGAAATCACCTCCCGTACGTCTGGGCAATCCGGGTGTACCTGTGCCTTTTGCACCAACGCTCGAGGAAGCAGTGATTCCGAACGTAGATAAGATAGAAAAGGCGATAAGGAAAACTTTGACAGCATAAAGGCAAGCTCTTGCTTTCAGGCGGCCAAAGCCTGATATAAGTATTAATTATAATCAAACTAAGGAGGAACTTAATGACAGACTGGAAATCACAAGCGAAAAATATTTGGTTAGTTTTCTCACTGCTGCTGGTGTCAATAGTTTTAATCTCTTCTGTTTTTTCGGCCTGCGCCCGGCCGGCAACCATCTCAAGTGAAGCACCGCAAGCATTTCAGACGGTCCAGCCCGAAGATGTCGGTCTTTCGTCAGCAAAACTGAATGATATTGATACGGTAATACAGTCCAATATTGATGCCAATAAGATAAACGGAGCTGTTCTCCTGGTGGCTCGACATGGCAAAATCGCCTACTTCAAGAGTTTCGGCTATCGGGACAACGAGAAGAAACTGCCGATGGAAAAGGACTCCATATTCCGTATCCAATCAATGACCAAATCGCTGGCTGCCGTGAGTGTCGCCATATTGAAAGACGAGGGAAAACTGGCGTTTGACGACCCGGTTGCCAAATACATACCGTCATTCAAGGATGTCCAGGTAGGCGAAGTAACCCAGGACGCGTCGGGCAAAAACGTAGTCATCACCCTGGTGCCACCCACCACAGTTATGACGGTTCAGCACCTGGCTACGCACACTTCAGGACTGGATGCTGGAGCCGGGCAGCCCAAACCGGGTATCACGGAGCTTTATACACAGGCCAATTTGAACAATCCGGCGCTAACGAATGCCGAAGAAGCCGACAAACTGGCCAAGTTACCGCTATGCGAAAATCCGGGGCCCTACTACCGATACGGCACTTCGTACAATGTCTTGGGCCGGGTGATAGAGGTTGCCTCCGGCATGCCGCTGGATAAGTTCTTTGAAGAGCGTATTTATAAGCCGCTGGGAATGAAAGACTCAGGATTCCTGGTAACAAGAGAAAACGCAAACCGGTTGGTTTACCTTGACCCCAAGTCTACTTTCTATATTGATGTAACCGATCCCAACAGGAAATTTTTAAACGCCAGTAATGGCACCGTATCGACGGCCATGGATTATGCACGCTTTGCCCAGATGCTTCTTAATAAGGGAGAATATGAAGGCAAGCAGCTGGTGAAACCGGAAACCGTGGCCTACATAACTTCAGACCGGCTGGGGCCATTGGGCAATCGCAACGATAGTGCTTACGTTCCTGGGCGGGGCTACGGTGAAGGCTTCGACTTCTACGTTCGTGTTGACACTTCAAGTGCCGACTATCCAGCCAATCTCGGTGAATTCCGTAAAGGTGGTATCACCGGTACTATCTATACGGTCGATCCAAAGGAAGACCTGATTGCGGTTTATATGGCGTCGACCATGCTGCGGCTATACGAGGGTCAAATACAAAAAATGATTTACGAGGCTATCATAAACTAGTCTAAAGCTCTTGGGAGATTAACTAAATTATATTTAAGGTTCATCGTAAGAAGATGCCAGCAGATGCGGCGGTGCAAACTGCTTAGCTAAAAAGGAGGCAGTGTGGAAACGGTAATAAAGGGGCTAGAAACAATCAACTACGAGGAGAGGGCTAAAAACGCGCACTATAAAAAAAGATTGCGCAAGGTGATGACGGAGAAAGAAGCAGTAGAAACATTTCTCCATGATGGGGATTCGTTTTGCATAGGTGGGTTCGTCATGTGGCGGCAGCCCGAAGCCATCATGAGGGAGATAGCCCGTCAGGGAAAGAAAAACCTGTCAATAATAGATGAAAGCGGAAATTTTGAGGGCATAGATTTATTGATCGAGTTGGGAATGCTCGATAGAATAGATATAGCCTACAACATGACGCGACAGGTGGGAGGTATCTCAGGCACGCCGGCGCTGGAGCGCGGTATAAATGAAGGCATACCTCGGCCTGTTGAGACCGGCGGTGTTTTAGCTACGCCGAAAAATAAGGTAAAGTCCAGCGCACGCTGGGTAAAGCTGGTTGATTGGACTAATTTTGAAATTTCGTTGAGATTCATGGCCGGGGCAATTAACGTGCCATTTATGCCTACCCGTTCCTCGCTGGGTACTGACATACCCAGATATAATAAGGATATCAAGGTCATAAATGACCCGTATGAAAACAAACCTCTCTTACTTATCCCCGCCTATAAGCCAGACGTCGCTTTCATCTCGGTACAGAAGGCAGACCGCAGGGGAAACGGCCAGATCTGGGGCTTCAAAGGGACCGACTACTGGAAAGCCAGGGCAGCCAAGCACGTAGTCCTATTGGCTGAGGAACTTGTTCCCACTGAAAAGATATACGAGAATCCCGGCCTCACAGTGATACCGGCGTACTGCACTGATGCCGTTGTCCATCTACCATTTAATTGTCACCCCACCGGTTGCTTTGGATGCTACACCATGGACGGCCTGAGCTTCGTGTCCAAGTTGCGCCAGAGACAGACTCGCGAGGGCGCACTGGAATGGATTGACGAATGGATTTACGGCCCCAAAAACCACTTCGGGTATTGCGACAAGATAGGATGGGAAAAGCTTGATAGACTGGTCAAGTCCGAGCATAAGATAAATAATTTGCCCGGTTAAGATTACAGGATAAAGAGGTGTACGGAAATGGCAAATTTATATACCACAAGAGATAAATACAACCGGCGTCAGCTTCAGGCAATGAAGAAGAGATATGATGCGCCGGTGCTGGTATGCTGCGCCGGCTCGAGGGAGGTAGAAGACAGGGAAACTGTTTTTGTCGGCATTGGCATTTCCGACCTTGCCGGCGCCATCGCCAAGCTGGTTCATACGCCGAATGTAATACTGGTTGCCGAGGCTGGCTACGTAGGCTTCCCCAGCCTCTCCGTCTTGATCAGTCCGGCTGATAACTCGGCAGGAACCATGGCCATGTGTCATCAGGCTCTTCCCGAGATGTTCATAGATCAGCAATCGGGATTCATTGATATATCCTATCTGGGATTCGCCCAGATGGACATGTTTGGAAATGTGAACGTAAGCTACATAACCGGACGAAAAATGAAGATGAATGGCAGTGGCGGTGGAGGTGATATCGCTTCATCCGCCGGGAGAATTGTATATACCGCAGAGTTCAATCCGCGACAATGGGTGGAAAAGGTTGATTATATGACCGAGGCGGGCTTCCTTGACGGCAGTCCCGATGCCAGAAAAAAGGCTAATCTAGTCGGTGGCGGACCTTCAGCCGTGGTAACCGACCGAGGTATTTTCAGATTCGCCCCTGACACCCACCAGCTGTATCTGGCCGAAGTATTCCCGTGGCAAGATAAGGAAGACATCAAGGAGGTTAAGAACAGTTTTCCTTGGGACCTGAAGGTTGCCAGAGAGCTAAAGATAATCGAGCCGCCAACCGAGAGAGAGCTTTGGGCATTAAAGCTGATGGACCCCTTGTGTCAGTATATCATAGCCAACATAATGGACAGACCAATCGGCAAAATTCTATCTGAAGGTGTATTGCACCTTGAGCAGTATGACAGGTTTCTTCAAATAATAGAGAGGGCTATACAAGAGGTTCTTCAGACCGTCACTTAGACCGATAAATCGCGGTTAATCAATACATCACCCCAATCAGCACTGCGGCTGTGCTCACTATCTCTAGTCCTCACTCTACGCTATTTGAAAAGCGGCTACAGCGTTGACACCGTTCAATCTGATGCTATAATCATATCCGGGAAAACTTATATCAAATGGCAAAAACAAAGAGCGGCACCAAGATAACGGTGGTATCTTATAGCGGGGAGCCATTCAAAAATCGAGAGGAAGCCGGGCGTCTTATAGCAGAGCAACTGGGCCGATTGCGAAATAAAGGAGCTATCGTTCTAGGCATCCCACGCGGTGGCATCATCGTAGCCAAAGAGCTGGCAACAAGAATACGTGCTGACCTTGATATTGTGCTTTCACGTAAACTGGGCACTCCGGGTCAGCCGGAATTAGCTATGGGCTCTTTGGCTGAAGATGGAACAGTTTTTACTAATGAATATGTGGTAAAGGCGATGGGTGTAACTAAACAGGACATCGAGCAGGAAAAAGCCAGGCAGATTAAAGAAATCCAGCGTCGCACTCAACTCATAAGGAATGTTCTACCTAAAAGCTCCCTGAAGAACAGAATTGTTGTGGTAACTGACGATGGCGTTGCCACCGGCGCTACCATGCAAGCCGCCCTCTGGGCGGTGCGGCAGGAAAATCCACTAAGCGTAATAGTAGCCATACCTGTAGCTTCAGACGAAGCGCTTAACAGGCTCTCCGCCGACGCTGACGAAATACTGTGCCTTCGACAGCCGCCCATATTTTACGCGGTGGGCCAGTTCTACAGTCAGTTTTATCAGGTTCAAGACGAGGAAGTTATACAGGTATTAAAGGCGGAAGCCGCTAGACGACAGAAGCGGCGCAGAAAGCGTTAATCAGGCGGTGCTCTGTGGCGAGAACCAGGAAGCCTGCACAGGAAAACGCTGTTAAAATAAAGATAGAGCAGCTGACTCTAGAGGGAAACTTATATGTTCCAGAAAGAGCGCAAGGCCTTGTCTTATTTGCTCACGGCAGCGGCTCCAGCCGCTTCAGTCCCAGAAATACATTCGTAGCCAGGGAACTTCAAAAGTCTAACCTTGCCACATTGCTCTTCGACCTGCTCACCAAAGAGGAGGAACAGATAGACGCTATCACGGCAAAGTTAAGGTTTAACATCAGATTCCTGGCTGACCGGCTTATAGGAGCTACGGACTGGCTAAAACATAGACCTGATACTGGAAAACTGCCCATAGGTTATTTCGGTGCCAGTACCGGGGCAGCCGCGGCTTTAGTGGCCGCAGCTGAGCGGCCAGACGTAGTTAGGGCGGTTGTTTCACGTGGCGGTCGACCCGACCTGGCCGGAGAAGCACTGCCAAAAGTAAAAGCCCCGACTCTTTTAATCGTGGGCGGAAACGACCGCGTGGTACTCGATTTAAACAGAGAGGCGCTGACCAGACTCAAAACAAATAAGGACCTGGTTATTATTCCCGGAGCCACGCACCTTTTTGAAGAACCCGGCACACTAGAAGAAGTGTCACGACTAGCCGCAGGTTGGTTTAAAAAATACTTTGATTAGAAATTAGTTCCCGGCTGGTTATCTAATTGAACCCACTGAATGCTACCATTCATTCAGGTTTCTAAATGTCTCCTCTGGATTCCTTCTGGAGCCTGCAACCAACCCTTTAGCCTCGCCGACCACAATCTCATACTGATCCTTCTGCATCGAACTGATAACGGCCTTAGCTACCTCGGTGGGTGGTATTCCTCGGTAGCCTTCCCCTTCTTCCACTGACCCTTTGCCAAGGTCCGTGTCCACCATGGGCGGCACCACTTCGAACACTTTGATAGAAGTATCTTTCAGCTGATGCCTCAGGGACAAGGTGAATGAGTGAACAGCGGCTTTGGTGGCACAATAAATAGGCATCGAAGCGATAGGCACGAATCCCAGACCAGATGAAATATTAACAATCGCCGCCTCTTTTTGTTTAATCAGCAATGGAATAAAATAAGCGGACATCCATATCGGCGCAACCAGATTGGTCTCGATTTCTGCTTCAGCGCCGGTCAGACCCGCCATCCCTTTCTTCAAATTAACCATTCGTTGAATTCCTGCATTGTTTATCAGTATGTTCAAATTACTAAAATTATCTTTCACCCATTTAAAGAGCTCTTTACGGTCGGATTCTCTGGATACGTCGCAGGAACGGATGTTTATGTTGGGCAGTTTGCGCTTGGCTTCCTCCAGTTTGTTCCGTCTTCTACCGCAAATGATAACCGTGTTACCGGCTGTTACAAACGACTCGGCTATGGCAAAACCAATACCTGTCGCGCCGCCGGTGATAAGTAATGTGTTATTCTTAGTATTCATTATTATTTACCCCGTTGCACTTCTCGGCTTCACCTCCATACACTTTGCCGGCGAATACCCTATGAACATATATGTTATAGAAGATAATTATGGGCAGTATCATTCCTGCGCCGAAAAGCATGAAAATCAGGCTCGAACGTGGTGATGCCGCCTGGGCAATCGATAGAGAGAAAGGAATGAAATACGGGAAAATGCCGCTGATGGTAAGTGCTGCGGTGCCAACGAATACCACGACGGACCAGATATACGGAGCTTTATTACTTCTCTGTTTACTTGATCTGACCAGTGTCATTATAAAGCCACCAATTACGGTAAATAGAAAAATCGGCTCTAAATAAACCTGCGGCGATTTCAACCATATCAGTGAGATAGGGGCATGACCTGTAAACATTAGAATGATCACCATAATAAACAGTGCCAGGGCGGCTGAAGCGCTGCCAACTAAAAGCCGCCGATTTTGAGCTAGTATATCTCCTTCCGTCTTATTTACTATTTGCGCCGCTCCCACCATGGCATAAGCGGACAACACTCCTATAGCAATGATTGATGAATTTATATTTAGCCAGTCCCAGGGGCCGCCAACAAAGGAACCACTTTCTATCTTTAAATTACTGAACAGACCGCCAAATATAAATCCCTGCCCGAGTACTGCCAGCAGACAGCCCAGTCCAAAGGTAAAGCCCCAGAAGCGCTTATGTTGCGAATGTACGCGAAATTCAACGGATACCGCCCTGAATACCAGGCCAAAAAGAAATACCATTGCCGGTATGTATAGCGAGCTAAGCATCACTCCGTAGGCCAGCGGAAAAGCGCCAAATAGTATAGCTCCGGCTACGACCAGCCACGTTTCATTGGCATACCATAATGGCCCTATGGCCGACAGCATGGCAGAACGTCTTGACTCATTTGTGGTAAGGGATAATATGCCGATGCCGAGGTCAGCCCCATCAAGGATTATAAACAATGCAGTCGGTACAACCAGAAGGAAATACCAGAATAGCGGCAGAAACTCTCCCATTATTTCATCTACCTGTATCCGTAGGGATTTTTTTATATGTTGGTAGAGGGCTGGACAGGTCGGGGCCTTTCTTTAGAATCCGTCCCGTGAAATAAATAAACAGTCCCAGCAAGGTTAAGTAAATTATGATAAATAACGTCAAACTTGTGGCTGCGGTCGCCGCGTTTACCGACGATACACCTTCTGAAGTACGCATAATACCATAGACAACCCAGGGCTGCCTGCCTACCTCACGTACTATCCATCCGCACTCCGTAGCCAGAAAGCCGGCAGGTATGGCATAAAGCCAGAAGTTCCAGAATACTTTATCTTTCGGAGCCGATTCGACTCGAAGACGTGCTCTAAACCACTGCCAGACAGCCCACAGCACGAGAAATAGCATAAAAAAGCCCAGCAGGACCATCACCCGAAAAGCGTAGAATGGAGGTGCAACGGGAGGCTGGTCCTCAATTGGGAAATCTCTCAGTCCTATCACCCGTCCCTTCAACGAGTGGGTACTCAGAATACTTAGCATATATGGAACTTTAATCTCCCAATTATTATCTTGTTTTTCCTGGTTCGGATCAGCCAGCAGTATCCAAGGAGCACTGGTATCGGGTGGATTTGTTACCCAGTCAGCCTCCATGGCCGCCGCTTTTGCCGGTTGATGCTTAATTACTGTCAGTCCCGAGGAGTCTCCCAGAAAAATCTGAAGCGGTGCCACCACAATGCCAATAATGACCATGACTTTGAAGGTCCTGAGAAAGAAGTCAACGTTGCGATTTCTAATAATGTGCCAGGCGCAGATGCCGCCAACGAAAAACAGCGTCGTCTCGATGCTGGCCACCCAGATATGTGTAAAAGCTATCGGCAAATCAGGATTGAAAGTAGCTTGCAGGTAGTTGGTGATGGTAATCTTCCCGCCCTCCACAACAGCTCCCGCAGGCGTCTGCATCCACGAGTTAGCAGCCATTATCCAGAATGCGGACAGAGAAGCCCCGAATGCCACCATTATATTGGAGAATAAATGCATTCGCCTGGAGACGCGGTTCCACCCGAATACAAACACCGCCAGGAATGCAGCTTCCAGGGCGAAGGACATGGAAGCTTCGAAAGCCAACAGATTGCCAACGATGTTCCCAGTAGATGCCGAAAAGCGTGACCAGTTGGTGCCGAACTGAAACTCCAGCGGTACACCGCTGGCTACGCCGATTCCAAACGTTAGAATGAAAAGTACCGACCAATAGCGTACCTGTCGATAATAAATCTCATCCCCGGTCCTGAGCCACAAGACTTCCATCACCACCATCAACAGACTTAATCCGATGCTGAGCAACGGCCACAACATATGGAAGATGGTGGTGACTGCAAACTGGGCGCGAGCTATATCAACTGCCGCGTATTCCATGCTTGACTATCAGGGGAAGGCAGCGTTCAAAATTTGCATGCCCAGCAGTGATAAAATTACGGTGCATGCCAGCCCTAAAACCCCAAGTGCTACTGCTATGAAAATCCCGAGGACACTACTTAAGCCTATCAGCCAGAGGGACAGAGCCAGAGCCACAGAAAAGACGAAGAAAAGGCTCCCGAAGAGTATTTTTCTCCTTAAAATGAGCGAATTTTTAAACCGACGGAAACGGATCTTGCCGTCGAGCAGTCCGACCAGAAAGGCTATTAGAACCAGCACTGGAAGAAACAATCCCATCACTCTCGTGGCGCAAATTAAGAATCCCTGTACCGGCTCCCGGAAAAAGAATGTGGCAATGGAAAATAGCAGAATGGCGGTCACAAACGACGTGGGAAAATGCACCGCAATGGGATGAAGATGAAGGTCCAGGATTCTGCGGCGGGACTCCGACATTGGGTCTGTGTACGGCTCAAACATCTGTCGCGGTACACCGCACGCCGGACACTTATCTCTCAGCTTTGACTCCAGCATAATATAACCGCAGGACTTACATCTGACTAAATTTGCCAATGTTTACACCCCCATTAATTCCAGTATAACATGCGAAAATTAGGCGAACAAGAGTTTTTTAGTTATAAAAAGGCTTCGGAACAAAATATATAGGTCCCGGTTACCATTTATGCCGTGAAGCGAAGATATCGCCTTTAAGGGCCCCGATTTGATAGCGTATATTGTTCGCAATCAGCGACGGCCATAAAGACGGCTTATATCGCCAGAAACGACTCCGCCTCAGGTAACCTGAATTAAAATATAGATTCATTCCGCCCCAAAATATACCGCGATTAAGCTCTTGTGTAGTTAGATGCGCTGTGCGCAAGTTGCAGATAAAACCGTTATAACGGCTGAAATCATCCAGGTTTGTTACCAAACCTCGTTTTAATAAGTCTTCGCGTGTTTCCGTCTTCGGATAAGGCGTCAAACACTGCATAATCGGATGGTCGACGCCCAGTTCAAGCGCAAACTGAAATGTCGAGTGAATGTCCTGCCTTGTGTCATCGGGATGACCTAAAATGAATCCTCCAAACACGCATATTCCCGATTCCTGCAGCAGCGAGACGGCGCGTTTTGTATTTTTAAGCACACCAACCTTACCCATCGATTCCAAATTCCTTGATATGCCGCTTTCGATACCCAGAAACACCCAGCGAAAACCCGCCTTGCTCAGCAGTTCTGCTAGCTCGGGGTCCGAAGCAATCCCGAGTACGCTCGCCTGAATTGCATATGACATCGTATCGAGCTTCTCGTCGATAATAAGATTACACAGCCGCTTCAGGCGCGGAACATCCAGGGTAATGTTATCATCCACGAAAAAGACGCCTTCAACACCCTTCTTTTTAAGCTGATGTAGCTCCGTAATCACCCGTTTTAAGGCAAACTTTCGAACAGAACGCCCGTACATCCGGGTTATGCTGCAAAAGCGACAGCGCATGGTGCAGCCACGTGAAGTTTCAACGCAATCAAAACGATGGCCTAAAAAATGAGCGCAGTCCAGAATGCGGCAGTCCCGGTTTGGCAGTTTCAACATATCAAGATTCACCAAGGAAGCCGGAGAATTATGATAAAAGACGCCATCCCTGCGAAAAGACAGCCCGGGAATACTGTCTAAGCCCATCCTGCCCGACATCAATTCCCGCACCAATGCCGGGAATGTAGCTTCACCTTCTCCGCGAACTAAGAAGTCGAAAAGCCCAGCTTCAGCTCCCGCGCTTATCTCTTTATACATGAGAGAAGCATGATAGCCTCCCAGGCCAACTTTCACGTCAGTTTTTACATCACGGCAAATACGTGCTACCCGGCAGGCGCTGGCATACTGAAAGCTCATGGCGCTAAGTCCCAGGACTTCCGGTTTGAACTCACTCATCAACTGCTGAAGCAACTTGGTTATGTGGCGATTGTGAAATACCAGGTCGATTACCTTAACATCGCATCCTTCAATGTTGCCGGCAATAGAGCACAATCCAAGATTAGGCACGCGCATCACGGGATCCAGGGCAGAAACTGTATCGGGCATAGCAACTAGCAGAACTCTCACCTCTCCATTGTACTACAAGCAGGAGTTGAATTGGTGACTTCCATATAATCTATTGACTATTCGTGGTTTATTGAGTAGATTTAATTTATAGAGGGAACTCGAATCTTAAGACAGAGCAACGTTGGTTATTTCAACACATCCTGGGAGGTCAACCATGCCAAAAGAGCGTTTTATCGTTATCGGTGCGGTGGCTGCGGGTATGAGCGCCGCTAGTCGGGCGCGACGGCTAAAGCCAGACATGGAAATAATAGGTTTTGAAAAGACAGGAGCTATATCCTGGGCTGCCTGCGGTATGCCGTATCTTATCGCCGACAAAGTGAAATCGGCTGACAACCTGGTGCATTATGATGTCAAATTTTTCAAGGAACGAAGAAACATAGATGTATTACTATATCACGAAGTTAAAAAGATATTCCCCCCACAAAAAACAGTGCTTGTTGGAAATATTAAAACCGGTGAGGAAAAAGAATATACGTATGACAAACTGCTGATCGCCACAGGTGCTCGGCCACTGGTGCCCCCCATTAAAGGTATTGAATTGAAGGGCGTTTTTACTCTACGAGCTTTGCAGGAAGGCATCTCAATAAAGGAATATATAAAGACTAATTCTCCTCGAAACGGTCTCATTATCGGCGCCGGCTACATAGGGATGGAGATGGCCGAAGCATTTGCAGCCATGGGTATTAAGGTCACGATGGTGGAGAAAATGCCCAATGTACTAGGGACGATGGACGATGAAATTACGCAGGTCGTTGAAGAAGAGCTCAAAAGAAACGACGTCACACTTATTAAGTCGAGCGGCGTTACTGAGTTCCAAGGCAACGGCTCCATATCCAGAGTACTCACAGACAACGGGTTGACCATCGACGCGGATATAGCATTGATAGGCGCCGGTATAAGGCCGAATTCGGAAATTGCCAAAGATGTCGGCATCGAATTGGGCAAAACCGGAGCTATAAAGGTAAATGAACGCATGGAAACAAACATTCCGGATATATATGCCGCGGGCGACTGTGCAGAAGCCTATCATCTCATTCTGGGGAGAAACGTCTACATGCCTTTAGGAACTACCGCTAATAAACAAGGGCGAGTTGCCGGTGAAAACGCTTCCGGCGGCAACGCCTCCTTCGGAGGTATCGTCGGTACCGCTGTCTTCAAAACTTTCGACCTGGAGGTCGGCCGGACCGGCATCACTGAAAAGGAAGCCAAGGCGGAGGGCATAGATTATGTTTCCAATATTATTCAGGACGAGTCGAGGGCTTTCTACTATCCGGACCGCCAGGAGATAAAAGTAAAACTAGTCGCAAATAAAAAGACGGGGATGCTACTTGGAGCCCAGATGGCTGGTCATGAAGGAATTGCCAAACGGGTAGACGTTTTTGCCACAGCAATTACGGACAAGATGACCGCTCGTCAAATCGGACAGCTTGATTTAGGCTATGCGCCACCATTTTCTCCTGTTTATGACCCGATTCTGATAGCGGCTGATGAACTCCAAAAAAAGCTCAACGTGTAAAGCGCACTCAATCAGTTATTTAAAAGAGAGGATAGCCACGTCACTTAACCAATATCTTAGCGTCAATGACCAAATAGCCTTCACCTTTTGGCATGACCATAACGGGATTAAAATCGAGCTCCTCTATCTGAGGTATATCCTCAACCATTGCCGAAAGCCTGAGCAGCATCTCTTGCAGGGCTTTAACATCACTTGGTGGCGCGCCTCTATAGCCTTCGAACAACTTTGCCATCTTGATTGACTTAATCATTTCTTCTGCATCCAAGTCAGTGAGCGGATTTAACCTCAGAGATACATCTTTGAGCAATTCAGTATATATACCACCTGAGCCGAACATTATCAGTGGCCCGAAGGAAGGATCTTGCGTTACCCCGGCAATGGTCTCCATTCCACCCTTCACCATCTCCTGCACTACTACCCCAGCCATTTCATTTTGACGTCCGAGCTCTGTTAATTTACTGCTGAGCTCATTGAAAGCCTGCCTGACTTCATCCGGGGAATTAAGTCCCAGAATGACTCCTCCGACATCCGTCTTGTGAACGAGGGTCGACGAGTCTAATTTAACTGCTACCGGGAAATTCAGTCGCGCGGCTACACTGGCAGCTTCATCTTCCGTACGTGCCACACTCATCTTTGCCTGTCTTATGCCATAACTATTTAGCAACTCGTAGGCTTCAGCAGCGGTCAGCCATACCGACTTATTGCCGCTTTTGTTCAGGGCAAGTTCCACAGTTTTACGTGCGCTTTCCTTCTTCAATCCATGAAATCTGGGGGTCTTTCCTGCAGGTTTATTACGCGTTTCCACGTATTCGATGGCCCTGACTAGTGCCGAGATAGCTTCCTCAGGAAACGGGTATGACGGAACAAATTTCCCCTTAGAACCCAGCTTCCCTTTGAATCCCCTCTCTCCTAAAAAGCAGGCTAAAAGCGGCTTACGTCGACGCCAATAAATAGGCGCTACATTTCTGATGGCATTCTCCATCTCCGATAATTCTACAGCCACCGGGGGTACAAACATTGCCAAAACCGCATCGTTATCATCATCATTGGCCAGTATTTCCAGCATGTGACAAAATTCGTCCGGTGTTGAACCGGCCGTGGTGTCGAGTGGATTATTAATACGGATGTCACGTAATGCCACAGATTTAAGTTCGCTTTCGGTTTCAGAAGAAAATTGTGGCAGGATCAAGCCGTTGCGTGCTGAAGCATCGGCAGCTATTATCCCAGGACCACCACCGTTCGTTATGATAGCCAATCTTCTTCCTTTGGGAAGCGGCTGATTAGATAGCAGTGTAGCTACATCGAAAAGCTCTTGCATTGTGTTTACACGTATGATACCCGCGTGATGAAACAGGGCCTCGATGGTGACGTCGGATGTAGCTATCGCTCCGGTATGAGATGCCGCGGCACGGGATCCCGCGGGAGTATTGCCACTCTTGACCACTACTATTGGCTTTTTTCGGGAGATTCTCCTGGCAATGCGAGCAAATGTCCTGGGGCTCCCGAACGATTCCAAATAAAGCAATATCACCTCAGTCGCTGGGTCACTCTCCCAGTATTCAAGCAACTCATTTGATTCAACGTCTATCCTGTTTCCAGCACTGACAAAAGTCGAGACACCCATATTTAAATTATTGGCTTGCTCCAGGATGGTAAGACCCATGGCACCGCTCTGGGACATGAAAGCGACGTTTCCCATCGGTGGATAAACCGGCGAGAAAGTGGCATTCATACGTACAGAATCATTTGTATTTATAATTCCCATGCAGTTAGGACCTACAACCCTCATACCGTATCGATGGATGATGCCGGCGAGTTCCTCTTCGCGCGCTGCCCCATCAGGTCCTATCTCCTTAAATCCATCGGAGATAACAATAAGTGCTCTCACACCTTTTTCACCACACTCCTCGGCAACTTTAGATACTAGCTTTGCGGGTACGGCGATAACAGCCATCTCAACTTCGCCCGGAATATCGATAACTGAAGGATAAGCCTTAATTGACATGATAGAGTCCGCATTAGGATTAACTGGATATACCGTCCCCGTAAATCCTGCTTCCACCATGCACTGCAGTAAGCGATAGCCGATAGTACTCGGATGCCGCGATGCTCCTATAATGGCCACGGTCTTCGGTGCCAATAGAGGACGCAGTGATTCCAATTCCGGAAGCTGTTTCGGCAGCTCTTTGCCCTCAATCATTTTAGCTTTTTCTATACCTTGCACCATTCTATTCACCATCCTTCACACCTTTTATATAAATTCATCCAGCAGTTTCTCGAATTGCAAAGGATTAATTGGTTGCTTGACTAATGGAGTCTCTTTAATCGCCTCAAACTGCTCTTCATATACGGGGCGGCTTTTTCCGATATATTATTCCGATTGGTATATGTTCTCCCCACTCCAGAGCTTTGTCAAAGGCTTTCATCCTATCCCCTGGATCATAGTCATCGCTAAGTTTATAGATTCTTTCTCGATACCAATCATAAGTATTTTGATGATTGAATGAAACACACGGCTGGAGCACCTCAATAAGTGCAAAACCTTTATGTTGTAGTGCTTCCTGAAATATGTTCGCTAAATGTTCAATATCTGCCGAAAATCCGCGCGCCACAAAGCTGCAGTCACATGCTATAGCTAAAGCCAGAGGTCTCATGGGCTGCCAGGCACCGAGCGGCGTTGTCTTGGTTACAAAACCAATATCGCTTGTAGGAGACGCCTGGCCTTTCGTCAATCCATAAACCTGGTTATTGTGCACGACATAAGTCATGTTCACATTTCTTATCATAGCTGATATAAAGTGGTTACCACCTTCACCATAACCATCCCCGTCTCCACTAAATGCAATTACCGTTAATTCGTTATTAACTATTTTGGCCGCCTGGGCCGCGGGGATAGGTCTGCCGTGTAACTCATTCAAGACGTGACTGTGTACATAGTGTGGGAACTTTCCCGCCTGCCCTATACCCGACACCATAAGAACCTGACTGGGTTCTAGTTTAGCTGCAACCAATGCGCGCCGCATTGACGTAAGAATTCCAAAATTCCCACATCCCGGACACCACTGGATGGCCATCGACGGTTTATAGTCTGATAAGGTAATCATGTTATTTGTAATTACCATGTTTAGACCACCCCCTTCTTCACTTCTTTTACAATGTACGACGGTGAGAATGGACGCCCATCGAATTTATGTATGCTATTAGCACATTTAATACCTGTTTCAGCGGTGATCAGTTTTGATAGCTGTCCGGTGATATTGTTCTCTATCACGATACCGGTCTTGGTCGTGTTAAGAGCAGAGGTCACGGCATCAACTGGAAACGGCCACAACTCGTTCAACTGCAGTACGTTTACATTCAAATTATCGCGCTCCAGTAGTGATGCTGCCTCCATTATGGCGCCATAAGTACTGCCCCAACCGATCAACGTTACCTTTGCGTTCCGCCTGCTATGTAAGCGACAGCCGGCTGTCTCCTTTTTAAGACTTTCGATTTTCTTCATACGCTTAAGCATCATCCTGGTTCGAATAGCGGCATCTTCTATCATATGCCCGGCCTCATCGTGTTCATCAGAATCTGTCACAACCAGTGGCCCTCCAGACATTGGTATCATACGGGGTGATATACCGGAATCGGTAAACTTATGTCTCTTGTAATCGGTTATATTTCTCATTTCTTTATCAGTGATAAGCTGCCCACGGTCAATTTTTACTTTATGTAAGTCGAATTTAGTCACTGTTTGATAAGAACTGGCGAGGTGCTGGTCTGTTAGTATCACCACGGGAATCTGATATATTTCAGCTAGATTGAACGCTTTTACCGTCGTGTAAAAGGCATCTTCTATAGTGCGCGGCGCCAGTACCGCCCTGGGAAATTCCCCCGAACCGCCATAAATAACGAATCCTAATTCCCCCTGTTCTGTCCTTGTGGGTAATCCCACTGCAGGCCCCGGTCTTTGGGCTATAACAATAACTACTGGTGTCTCTGTACAGCCCGCCAAGCCATAGCCCTCTGTCATCAGCGCAAAGCCATCCCCTGAGGTCGCAGTCATTGCTCGAACGCCGGCATAACCGGCACCTACAGCCATATTTATGGCGGCAATTTCATCTTCCGGCTGTATCACAATCATGTTAAATTCGGATTCTTTTTCAGCCATATACTCCATAATAGATGATGCCGGCGTCATTGGATAAGCGGAAATAAACTTGCATCCCGCCACCATCGCTCCCAGAGCTATAGCTTCATTACCGGTTAATAACATCTTATGGTTTGATTTACGTGGTTTGATCGGATCGCGTATAAACTCTGGCTTGCTTTTCATAGCATGATCGTAGCCCGCACTGGCTGCTTTAATGTTGGAATCGACTATATCTTGGCCCAGATGTGCAAATTGTTCCTTGATCACTTCTTTGAGAAACTCGAATTTATATCCCCCAACAGCAACGGCCGCACCTATAGCCACGGAGTTTGCCATTAATTTATTTGATGTGATATCGTCAGCGATCTTCTCCAAGCGGATACTTAATGAATTTACTTTCTTTCCCTCCGTCTTCAGCTTGTCATGATCGAAAATCGTCACACCATCATCATTAACTTCTTGTTGGTGGTTTTCCACTGTGTTCTGGTCAATAGCTATCAATACATCAAGCTTCTCTGACAACGATAGCAGTTCACTATTGCCGGCCCTAACTCTAAAAAAGTTATGCCCTCCCCGAACGCGAGATTCATAGTCCTGGTCGGCAAATACTTCCAGACCAGCGCGCGACATAGTCTTGGCCAGAATAAATCCTATCGTCTGTACTCCTTGCCCTGCCTCCCCACCAACCATAAAGTTAATCTCCTTTGACATATCGGCCTCCATTATCAATGACAATGCCTTTACTCTGGACGAGATATGTATAATTCTAGATAACGGCCTCTGGAAAAGTCATAAAATACAAGGGGAAAAAGTTACAAAGTTATGAAATTTCACTGCAGGCAGAAACGGCCGAAGGCGAAGGTTGGCTGACGATAAATTTCTGGTTAGAGAATGTGGCTTTAGCTATATAAAAATTGCTTAAAAAAGAAGCTTTACTTATGGCTAAATCTGTCGTCCCACACGATCCCCTTATATTCAGCCTAGGCTAAGCTGCGTGGGATAAAATCAAACTGGAATAGCTTCGGTTTTGTTGTCGCCGGAAGTTATGCGATTTAGCGGTATTAGCAGGTCACAATGCCGGCCATTCTGATTCAACGAGTTTTTGGGTCAGGCTTTTACGTTCGGTGGCATCACGGCAGATGGACCTAAAACCTATTATCTTACCCTCAATGTTTCTTAGCGGTGCCACGGAATCCTCCAAATATACTTGCCGACCGCCGTTTCTAATATTTGCATGGTGATACGATATCAGCGCTTCTCCAGTCCTGTATACCTGGTTCCATGCCTGATATACACTGTCAATTTCATCGTCAGGTAGATAACAACGATAGTTCACCCCGACTAGCTCTTCTCTGGTGCGCCTTAACGTGCGGCAGGCAGCATCGTTCACGTAGATAAAATTACCGGAAAGATCGACTTCGAAGTAGATGTCGTCGATTTCTTCCAGTACTAACTGATATTTCTCTACCGACTGTTTTAGAGCTTCCTCCTGTTTCACACGCTCGGTAACGTCACGGCCAATGCACCTAAATCCTGCAATCTCACCGGATGCGTCTTTTAATAGATAAGCCGACATCTCAGTAATTGCAGTTGTTCCATCCCTCCGAATGACCTCACAACGCAGGTCCCTGACCTCAGTCTTGGCCTGAAAGGCACTCTCGAAAGTCTTATACACAGTTTCATAGCACTCTTCGGTTATATGGTCCCGACAGGCAGTTCCCGTCAGCTCTTCTTTAGAATACCCCAGAAAGCGGCATAACGTATTGTTAACGAAAATGAAGTTGCCGGAAAGGCCCAATGCAAAATAGGCATCCGGTATCTGGTCTACGATTGTTCTGTGTTTCTCTTCGGCTTCCGCAGTTGTCTCTTTTGTTTTTACGTTGGTCGCTATGGCTTTTTCCAGAATTAAAACTCCGTTACCGTTACTATTACCGTTGCCATTCCTCTTTACTGGTTTTAACTCGTAGGGATACAGAGGATTATACTCGGTACCTTCACCTGATTTGTTCCCCGTATGGCCGTTACCGTTTGTACTCGTCCCACGAGAATAGCCGCCTGATAACTCCTGCTCTGTGTAACTTATTGTCTCTCTATTCAAGGTATCGCTGGGCTTTTCTTTGGACTTTTCCTTCTTCTCTTCAGGTACGATTTCGATGTCTGTTCCGTCACAATGAATTGATACTTTTGCCATAGCCAACTCCTTATCTAACGATTCAACATCCCAAAATAGAATTAGCTCACAAAACAGTACTTTCGACTCAAAACCAATATACTATGGCGTAGGACTTATGTAAATAGCTCAAAGGTAACTTTACATATAGTAAGAAGGTAATATGACTTTTGGCATTCGATAGCATAGCGCAGCCAGAGGAATCTTAAACTAGCGAGCCTGCATAGCTTCAAAAATTCACTCTTTTGTAGAAGATTCTCTTCGTTACTTCAGCGCCCGCAATATATATCAACACGATCAAAACGATAATTAAAAGAAACCAAAGCGGTAAGGGTTGGAAACCGAATACAGCCCCCAATGGGGTAAATGGCAGTGCAAAGGTAACAGCTATTATCGCCAAAGTGGTCGCAAGTAAATACTTGCCCGGCCTGCTTCGAAAGAACGGTCGACGGCTGCGAACCACCAGAACGATTGTCGCTGCTGAGACGACTGACTCTATGAACCAGCCTGTCCTGAACTGCGCATTATCAGCGTGCAGCAGGAACAGAAGGACGCCAAAGGTTATATAGTCGAATACAGAACTGACGGGGCCAAAAATCAGCATAAAGTTACGTATAAACTTGATGTCCCAGCGCCTAGGTTTTTCAACTATTTCGTGGTCCACATTGTCCGTTGATATTGTCATTTCAGGAAAATCGGTCAACAGGTTTGTCAGCAGAATTTGTTTCGGCAGCAGAGGTAGAAACGGCAGAAAAAGTGAGGCTCCGGCCATACTGAACATGTTCCCAAAATTGGCGCTTGAAGCCATAAAAACATACTTCAGCGTATTGGCGAAGGTCATCCTCCCCTGCTGCACGCCAGCTTTGAGTACACTTAGGTCTTTTTCCAGCAGGACGATGTCGGCAGCATCCTTGGTGACGTCAACCGCACTATCGATCGAGATACCGACATCGGCGCTGTGGATTGCCGAGGCATCGTTAATTCCGTCACCCATATAGCCGACCACATCTCCAGCCTTTTTCAACGCCATTATGATTCGCTCTTTCTGATTGGGCTCAACTTCAGCAAAAACATCGACCTCTTTTACCTGCTTGATTAAGGCCTCATCGCTTATATGACGGAGGTCTCTAGCTGTCAGAACCTTTGGTCTGGCCAGGCCGACCTGTCGACTGACGCTGGCTGCTACAAGGCTGTTATCGCCAGTGATAACTTTAAGCGAAACCCCCAGTTGCTTCAGTTCCTTTACTGTATCTCCAACTCCATTCTTTGGCGGGTCGAAAAGCACCACAAATCCCAGGAAGGTTAAATCAGTCTCAGATTCTTTGGTGACAACCAAACCGGAGGGCATTTCACGGTATGCAACACCAAGCGTACGAAAGCCCTGGCTGCTGAGCGACTCAAATCGACTCAATATTTGCTCCCGAACCTTCGATATATCAACGGCAGTCCCGTCTGATTTCTCTACCCTGGAACAAACGTCAAGTACATTCTGAAGAGCACCCTTGGTTATAATGATATTTTTACCGCCTTTTGACACTAAAATACTTAATCGCTTTCGAACAAAATCGTAGGGGACCTCATCAAGTTTTTCGTAGCCAGCCAGGTCGAACTGTCGATGCTTGCGGATGGCTTCGTCAATCGGATTCACGAACCCGGTCTCGTAGAATGCATTTATATAGGCATATAAAATTACTTTTTCGCTTTCTTTACCGTCGATATCGATACCCGATTTAACGGTGACAACGCCTTCGGTAAGTGTCCCGGTCTTATCTGAACAGAGAACGTTCATACTGCCGAAATTTTCGATAGCCATGAGCCGTTTGACGATCACCTTTTCCTTGGCCATTCGCTTGGCGCCCTGTGCCAAATTGATACTGATAATCGCAGGCAGAAGCTGAGGTGTGAGTCCTACCGCTAATGCCAGGGAAAAGAGAAAGGCTTGGAGGACAGGGCGGGCGTAAAAGACGTTAACAATGAAAACGCCGACAACGAGTATGACCGTAATCTCTAAAAGTAAGTAACCGAAATGTTTGACGCCGTGTTCAAATTCAGTCTCTGGAGGCCTGAGCTTCAACCGCTCGGAAACCCTACCGAATTCGGTTCCCTTACCGGTGAAAACCACCACAGCCCTGGCCGTGCCGCTCACAACGTGCGTTCCCATAAATAGGCTGCTGGTCCGCTGGCTGAGTGGCGCTTCGGCGGAAACAACCCCGACTTCTTTTTCTACAGGATATGTTTCTCCAGTTAGTGTCGCTTCGCCTATAAAAAGGTCTTTCGATTCTATAATGGCGCAGTCACCGGGGATAATGTCACCGGCGTTAAGAATAACAATGTCTCCCGGTACGATCTGCTCTATGGGAATTTCAACCTCGCTTCCATCGCGTAATACGGCCGCCTTTATTTGGACCATCGCCAGTAATTTCTCCACGGCGCTGGTGGCTCCGCGCTCCTGCCAGAATCCGAGCAAGCCGCTTATGCCGACGATGACCACGATGATCACGGCATCGGTGACATCATGCA
>CAYPRI010000024.1:18096-22475 GCA_964413085.1 uncultured Dehalococcoidales bacterium | reverse complement strand
CACCCTAATATCGAGCTAATGACCTACAGTGAGGTGACCGAGGTATCAGGGTACATTGGTAACTTTAAGGTTAAGGTCAGGAAAAAGGCTCGATATGTCGACGAGGATAAGTGCACCGGTTGCGGACTGTGCCAGGAAAAGTGCCCATGGAAGGCGTCCAGCGAGTTCGAAGTCGGCCTTGGAAATAGAAAGGCCATCTTTACTCCTTTTGCTCAGGCGGTGCCGAATATACCCGTCATCGATACCGAACATTGTGCCTATTTCTTGAAAGGCACATGCCGCGCTTGTGAAAAGTTTTGTGAAGCCAAAGCCATTAATTTTGACCAGCAAGACGAGATGATCGAAGTTGATGTCGGCAATATAATTCTAGCTACAGGCTATGACCTATTTAAACCCGCCGGTATTTATGAGTATGGATACGGGCATCTGCCCAATGTCTTCACCAGTCTGGAGTTTGAGAGGATGATCAACTCCGCCGGGCCCACTCAGGGTGAAGTCGTGCTCAAGGATGGCTCTCATCCCAAGAGTGTGGCCATTATCCATTGCGTCGGCAGCAGAGATAAAGACTACCACGAATACTGCTCCCGCGTTTGCTGCATGTATTCCCTGAAATTCGGGCACCTGATAAGAGAACACGTTCCCGGAGCCAGCGTCTTCGAATTCTACATTGACGTTAGGGCATTTGGTAAAGGTTATGAGGAATTCTACAATCGCGTCAGCGACGAAGGAACGGTTCTCATAGAAGCCCGCCCCAGTGCAGTAACAAATGGTGCTAAGAAATCCAAGGGGCAAGGCAACTTGATCGTCGAATATGAATTGAAGGACGGCACGAAACATAACCAGCCGGTGGATATGGTTATTCTCAGCGTCGCCCTGGAGGCACAACCGGACACAGGGGCAGTCGGACGGCTATTCGGTGTTAACCGGAGTGCCGATGGTTTCTTCCTGGAGAGACACCCCAAGATGGACCCTGTGGCAACTATGAGCGACGGCATATTTGTAGTCGGCTGCTGTCAGGGGCCAAAAGATATACCTGACACTGTGGCTCAAGCTTCCGCAGCCGCGGCTCGTGTTCTGTCCATGATAGGTAGAGGTACTGTAGAAATCGAGGCAGCGACCTCCATAATTAATGAGCAGCAATGTTCCGGCTGCCGGATTTGCGCACTCCTTTGCCCGTTCAGCGCGATTTCTTTCGATGAGGAGAAGAAGGTAAGCCGGATTAATGAAGCCTTATGTAAGGGATGCGGTGTTTGTGTTGCCGGCTGCCCCAGCAGCGCCATTACCGGTAAGCATTTCACTACCGAGCAGGTTATAGCTGAAATTGAAGGTGTACTGGTTTAAGTTAACGCAGGAGGCCTAACTATGGAACCTAGGGTTGGTGTATACGTCTGTCATTGCGGCAGTAATATTGCCGGTACTGTCAATGTAGCCGAGGTATCACGCTTCGCCGGCACACTGGACTCTGTCGTGGTTGCCCGCGACTACAAATTCATGTGCTCCGAGCCAGGGCAAAACCTGATCAAAAAGGATATTAAGGCGATGGGACTTAATCGTATATGTGTGGCCTCATGCTCACCAACCATGCATGAGCCGACATTCCGCCGTGTCTGCCTTGAGGCGGGAGTAAATCCTTATTTGTTTGAAATGGCAAATATTCGTGAACAATGCTCCTGGGTTACTACAGATCGTGTCGAAGCCACAGAAAAGGCGAAAGCGCTAATAAGCGCGGCGGTAAGGCGGGTCTATTATCATCAGCCTCTGGAAACAAGAAGAGTCGCTATTAATCCTGCAACTTTGATAGTTGGGGCCGGTATCGCCGGTATGCAGGCGGCCCTGGAAATCGCCGACTCGGGGCATAAGGTCTACCTTGTGGAAAGAACTCCGAGTATTGGCGGACACATGGCTCAACTGGACAAGACATTTCCTACTCTAGACTGCTCTGCCTGTATTTTAACCCCGAAGATGACGCAGGTAGGTTCTCACCCTAATATCGAGCTAATGACTTACAGCGAGGTGACAGGCGTATCCGGGTACATTGGTAATTTCAAGGTGAAGATCAAGAAGAATGCCCGCTATGTGGATATTAGTAATTGTAGCGGTTGTGCCGAGTGCGAGAAGGCTTGCCCGGTTGAAGTGCCTTCGGAGTTCAACATGGGCCTGGCCAAAAGGAAAGCCATATATCGCCCATTTCCGCAGGCAGTTCCCAACGTTTTTACTGTGGACAAGCGGGGAGCCCCGCCGTGCCGGACTGCCTGTCCCGCAGGGGTCGATGCCCAAGCATACGTAGCCCTTATCTCGAAAGGCAAATTCAAGGAGGCACTGGCAGTATTCAGAAGGACACAGGCCTTCGCCGGTGTTTGCGGAAGGGTATGCACCCACCCCTGCGAAGCTGACTGTGAAAGGGGCAAGGTTGACGAACCAATCGCCATCCGCTACTTAAAGCGGTTCATTGCCGATTATGAGATCAAGAATGGCGGGGAAAAGGTCACTTCGGTGGAAAAGACAAAGCAAGCCAAAGTAGCCGTAATCGGCTCCGGACCGGCAGGCTTGGCATGCGCCTACGACCTGACAAGGATGGGTTATGGCGTCACCGTCTTTGAAGCTGCTCCTAAAGCTGGCGGCTTGATGCGCTACGCTATCCCCGAATACAGGTTGCCCAAGAGAATATTGGATTATGAAATAAAGTATATAGAAGAGTTGGGAGTGGATATCAAGACAAATACCCCGATGAGAGATTTTAAGGAGGTCTTCGGCAGAGGCTTCGACGCCATATTTCTCGGTACAGGTGCTGGTATTAGCCAGAAGATGGGTATACCCAACGAGGATATCGCTGGTGTAGTTCACTCCCTAGATTTCCTGAGGGAGGTCGGTCTGGGGAATAATGTCAAAATCGGCAAACGTGTAGCGGTTATTGGTGGTGGCAATGCGGCGGTCGATAGCGCCAGGGTAGCCAAACGTCTCGGCGCCGAAGAGGTTACCATGGTTTATCGTCGCTCCCGGAATGAGATGCCGGCTCTTTGCGCCGAAGTGGAGGAAGGAGAGCGTGAGGGTGTGAAGATTCACGTTCTGGCCGCACCAGTTGTGATTCTGGAAAAAAAGGGCAGATTGACCGGCATGCGCTGCATACGAATGCAACTGGGCGAACCTGATGAAAGCGGACGTCGGCGTCCGGTACCGATCAGGGGTTCTGAATTTGATATACATGTGGATAGCATAATCATTGCTGTCGGCCAGGCTGTAGACAAGTCTACTCTGGCCAAAGAACTCGCCTACACCAGCCTGGGAACTGTCTTGGTTGACCCGGTTACACTGCAAACGAACGTAGAAGGAGTTTTTGCCGGTGGTGATGTCGTATCCGGTCCGGATGACGTTATCTCTGCTATTGAGGCCGGTAAAGAGGCCGCTATTTCCATAGATCATTACCTCAGTGGTATTGATTTAAAGAAAGGCAGACCACGGCGCCGTGAAAGGGTAAAAGAAGTATCCAAGGAGGGTGTTAAAACCAAGGCAAGGCAGGTTATGCCGGTTCTTGACCCGGACAAACGACATGGTTTTGCAGAGGTAGACCTGGGCTTCAGTGAAAAAATGGCTATAGAAGAAGCTAAGCGCTGTTTGAATTGTGCTGTTTGCTCCGAATGTCTACAGTGTGTTAGTGCCTGCGAGCGAAACGCAATCAATCATGAAATGGGAGATGAGATACTGGACGTGGAGGTCGGCAATATAATAATAGCTACCGGCTATGATCTGTTTAAACCCAGCGGCGTATATGAGTACGGTTACGGGCGCTATGATAACGTTCTGACCGCACTTGAGTTTGAGCGCATGATTAATGCTGCGGGGCCCACTGAAGGCCACGTAGTGCTTAAAAACGGCACTGTACCCGAAAAGGTGGCTATTATCCACTGCGTAGGAAGTAGAGACAAGGATTATCACGAGTACTGTTCTCGTGTCTGCTGTATGTACTCCCTGAAATTAAGCCACCTGATACGAGAACATGTTGAAGGAGCTCAGGTATTTGAGTTTTATGTAGATATCAGGGCATTCGGAAAGGGCTTCGAGGAATTTTACAATCGAATTGTCGGAGAGGGCACCGTACTTATCGAGGCTCGTCCAAGCGGCGTCACGAATATCGCTGAAACACCCGAGGAAAAAGGGAAGCTTATTGT
Source organism: uncultured Dehalococcoidales bacterium (assembly GCA_964413085.1). Classification (GTDB taxonomy): domain Bacteria; phylum Chloroflexota; class Dehalococcoidia; order GIF9; family UBA5629; genus 9FT-COMBO-48-23. Next base: position 18,309 of record CAYPRI010000024.1, on the reverse strand, counting down.
TCACTATGAGGAGACAAACCGCCATGGTTCACCGCATCGCTTACCGGTAGACATGGTTATCCTCAGTACCGCCATCGAGCCTCGGAAAGAGGCTCAGAATATTGCCCGCTTGTTCAATATAAGCCGGAGCGCTGATGGATTTTTCCTGGAGAGGCATCCTAAGCTTGATCCTGTAGCTACCACTACGGATGGCATCTTCGTCACCGGATGCTG